>JBAYGL010000201.1:0-9078 GCA_041666725.1 Limisphaerales bacterium | reverse complement strand
GCCCAAGTATCCGCTCCTCACCCGGCCCCGCCACCAACAGCGCGACCGCCCGCGCCGCAGCGTGCGCAGAACCCGCTCAAACAGCCGTCGGCTTGTCTAAGCGCCATTCCCCCGTTGGGGCTGCAAGAAGGTGAGATGCGCCCTTCCGTCGGGCGGAATCCATCTGGACAGGCCCATTTCCGTCAATAGACTGCCGCCGTGGACTCCCCCAAGCGAACTTTGCCAGACCGCAGTTTGCGGGCGAATACATGTTAGGCCGTTTCACGCGATATGTTCTCCGCACTCAAACGACTGTTCAGCGCAAACCCAAGCAAGCCGTCGATCACGATGCGTCGCAGCCAGGTGTTTCAATGGCGGCGTGGCGTGCGCTTACAGGCTAGCGAGGATACGCAGATTGCTCTGCCCGGTGAGCTGTTGCGTGAGGGCGAGCAGATCGGCAGCATCATTGACGTGAGCGACGACGCAGAGATTGGATTCCGTCAGAGAGCCGACCAGAGCTTCGAGGCGATCATCCTTCGGTTGCGCGCCGGTCACACGGTAGAGTTGCATCGCGGGTCAGACGCGTTGCTCATTGCCGACGATGATCGAGAGAGAGTGTTTTACGTGCTGTCACACAACGCGGCCTCCTGAGAAACTAGACGCGCAAGTCATTGGTTGGGAACGAGGTGGTAGTTCAGGGCGGTGGCAAGCGGGCCATCGTAGTTGCAATCGGCGCGCCATGTGGCCGCCGTCGTTGAGCTTGGGGCTAGGCCAATCGAACGATTTTTTCATTTATGAATGACTACTGTGAACAAACCATTCGAGTCTTTGGGAAACGCTCATCGTTGATGGTGTTCAGCATCGCGTCCTGGTTTGCGTTGCTGGGCGCAGCCGCCAGCCTGTTCACGGGCCTTCCTCTTCTATGGGCCGCTTGGATTCCGTTGTGCTTCCTTGTCATTCCGCCTCTTCATTTTCTCTGCCGTGAGTTTCTGCGGTTGCAGGAGCGGGTGAGAGAGTTGGAGAAGAAGTTAGAGCAGAGATGACGACGGCCCCATGCGCTGAGGCGCTGAACGCCCGCGTTGTAGGTTTTCCCCCGTGATCCGGAGGAAGTCACCCCGGCCTTGTGAAGCGCTTGCCCACATGCGCATCCGTCGTCTAGCCTGCGCGCGTGTCGCGACTGCCTTTCGAGCTGCTGCTGGCGCTGCGTTATCTGCGGCCCAAGCGCACGTTCGTGTCCGTCATCACGCTCATCTCCGTCATCGGCGTGATGCTGGGCGTGGCGGTGCTCATCATCGTCATCAGCGTGATGAGCGGCTTCGACCGCCAGCTGCGTGACAAGCTCCTGGGCTTCAACGCCCACCTCCGCGTCGTCCAGCCCGGCGCGCTGCTCGCCAACCGCGACACGGTCATGGCCCTCATCCAGGCCAACCCGCGCGTGAAGGGGGTTGCGCCGTTCGTGCAGGGCAAGGTCCTGCTGGAGACGCAGCCCTCCGCCACCGGCGCGGTGGTGGATGCGCCCGTCGTGCGCGGCGTGGACGTGCAGCGCGAGGGCGGGGTGACCGACCTGCCCAAGAGCGTGAAGGAGGGGGCGTTTGACCTGCGCGGCAACGGCCTCGTGGTGGGCCGCGAACTGGCCAACAACCTGGGCCTGCGCGTGGGCGACCGCGTGGAGATCACTTCACCGGCCATCGCCAAGAAGATGCGCGACGCGATGAAGCGCGCCGACAGCAGGGAGCCGGTCGAGGTGCGCAAGCCCGACGAATACACGGTGAAGGGCGTCTTCGACGTGGGCTATTACGAGTTCAACGCGATGGTCATCGTCACCTCGCTCGCCAACGCGCAGGACCTGTTCGAGCTGCGGGACGACGTCCACGGCCTGCAGATCATCCTGCACAACCCGTATGAGGCCGAGGCCGCGCGCGTGGAGCTGCAGCGCGCCCTGGGGAACCGGTTCCTGGTGCGCACCTGGATGGACGACAACTCGGGCATCCTCAACGCGCTGCTGGTCGAGAAGAACGTCATGTTCTACCTGCTGTTCTTCATCATGATCGTCGCGGCGTTCGGCATCACGAGCGCGCAGATCACGTTCGTCGTGCAGAAGACGCGCGAGATCGGCGTGCTCAAGGCGCTGGGCGCGACGAACGGCCAGGTGCGCTGGCTGTTCCTGAGCCAGAGCCTCATCGTCGGCGTGCTGGGTGTGATCGCCGGTTTCGGCCTCGGCCTGCTCGCGCTGCACTACCGGAACGACTTCCTCGACCTGATGAACCGCGTGACGGGCTTCGAGCTGTTCCCCCGCACCATCTACGCCTTTGACCGCCTGCCCGCGCTGATCGTGCCGGGCGACCTCGCCATCATCTGCGGCGGGTCGCTGTTCATCTGCCTGCTGGCGGGCCTGCTGCCGGCGTGGAACGCGGGGCGGCTGCAACCCGTGGAGGCGCTGAGAAATGAGTGACCAATGTCCAATGGGCATGGGTGACCCGCGAGCGGCTTTGAACGCCGAGGGCGACGGCACACTGGACGCGTTTTCTCCCTCTCCCTTTGCGGAGCAAGGGGAGAGGGCCGGGGTGAGGGGTTTGCTGCGTGGGCGTTGGTGGCCGCACCCCTCATCCGGCCTGCGGCCACCTTCTCCCCTCGCTCCGCGAAGCGAGAAGGAAGCACGCTGGCCGGTCGTTCCGCTCCTTGGGCATTCGTCCTTGGGCATTCATTGGTCATTGGTCATTGGTCATTGGCCATTCCTCTAACGTCCGCCATGTCCAGCACCGCCCCCCTCCTCCGCGCCACGGGTCTTCACAAGACCTACCGGATCGGCTCCAGCCTTGTGGAAGTGCTGCGCGGCGTGGACCTGACCGTGGAAGCCGGCGAGTTCGTCGCGTTGCGCGGCGCATCCGGCGCGGGCAAGAGCACGCTCCTGCATCTGCTGGGCGGGCTCGACCGGCCCAACCACGGCGAAATCCATTTCCGCAGCCGGAGTCTTGCCGCACTCACCAACAACGAGCTGGCGAAGCTCCGCGTCACGCACGTCGGCCACATTTTCCAAGCCTACCACCTCCTGCCGGAACTCGACGCGCTGGAGAATGTCTGCCTTCCCGCCCGCGTCGCACGGCTCGATGCCGCCGAGGCGGAGCGACGTGCGCGCGAGCTGCTGCGCCGCGTCGGGCTGGAGCACCGGCTGGAGCACCGGCCGACCGAACTTTCCGGCGGCGAGCAGCAGCGCGTGGCCATCGCCCGTGCGCTGATCAACCGGCCCGCGCTCATTCTCGCCGACGAGCCGACGGGCAACCTCGATTCGCACACCGGCGAGGAAATCCTGAACCTCCTCTGCGAACTCCGCGCCGAACGCAACGCCACGCTGGTCATCGCCACGCACGACTCGCGTGTCGCGACGCGGGCGCCGCGCGTGGTGGAACTGGTGGACGGGGCGCTGCGCGTGAACTGATCCCGTAGTCGCAGCCTTCAGGCTGCGCGTGAGGGATTCGCAACCTGAAGGTTGCGACTACGGAGCAGAAACTTCCTCAACCCCGTCGCTGGCATTCCACCACGTAGTCGCGGAAGGCCTGCTGCAACTGGCGGGTGATCGGGCCGGGCTGGCCGCTGCCGACCTTGCGGTCGTTGATCTGCACGACGGGCATCACCTCGTTCGTCGTGCCGAAGAGCATTGCCTCGTGCGCGCATTTCAAGTCGGTCTCGGCGACCGGGAATTCCTTCACCGGGATGTCCAGCGCGGAGCAGAGGCCCAGGGCGACGAGGCGGGAGACGCCGGGGAGGATGTAGTTTGTGCGCGGCGCGGTGTGCAGCACGCCGTCGAGCACCGTCGCGAAGTTGGAGGCCGAGCCTTCCAGCGCGAAGCCGTCGCGGACGAACACGGCCTCGTGCGCGCCGGCCTCCTGCGCCTGCTGGTTGGCGAGGACGTTGGGCAGCAGCGAGACGGACTTGATGTCGCACCGCGCCCAGCGCTGGTCGGGCAGCGTGATGACCTTCACGCCCTTTTCCCATTTCTCAACCGGGTTCGCGAAGGGCGCGGCGAAGGCGTAAACGGTCGGCGTGGTGCCGGCCGGAAAAGCGTGCTTGCGCGGCGCGGCGCCCCGCGAGACTTGCAGGTAAACGGTGGCCTCGGCGTCGGCGAGGTCGTTGCGTTTGAGCAGTTCGCAGGCGATGGCCGAGAAGTCGGTGTTGGCGGGCGCGGGAATGCGCAGCGCCTTGAGGCTGCCGGCGAAACGGTCCCAGTGCTCGCGCGTGCGAAAGAGGTGGCCGCGATAGGCGCGCACGACTTCGTAGGCACCGTCGGCGAAGAGGAACGCGCGGTCATCCGGCGAGATGCGCGCCTGGTCTTTCGGGAGGAACTGGCCGTTGAGGTAAACAATCATGGTGCGGGGATGCAATGGGCGGCGTTTCTGGATGGATTGCGGGATGTGGAGCCCGGTTTGCTTGCAGTTGTCCCGCTCATTGGAGCCGCATCACCGGACGTCCGGGTGACGGAGCGGACTGAAGTCCGCGTCCCGGCTCACCGGCGCGGAGCGGACTGCGCGGTGATCTTGGCGACAAAGATGTCCGTATCGCCGAGGCTCTTGAGGACGTAGTCGCCAAAGGCCACGTTGCCGCGGTAGTAGCCGATGATGTAGCTGTTGCCGCCGCGATCCACGGCGATGGCGTTGCCGGAGTGGGGATCGGAGAATTGAGCGCCGGCCTGCCGCGCCCACATGACGATGCCTTCGCGATCGAGTTCCGCGACAAAAATGTCGGCGATGCCCATGCTGAAAAGCGTGTTGTTCCCGAACTGGACCCTGCCCGCGAATGTGCCGGTGATGTGAGCATGGCCGCTGGCGTCCACGGCCAGCCCGTAACCGGCCTCGGGCGCGCCGATCTTGTTCCCGCCAAAGGTCCGCACCCAGGTCAGCCGGCCGCGCTGGTCATACTTGGAGACGAACACGTCCGCCCCGCCCTCGCTCCGGAGGCCCTTGCCGCTGAACATTCCGGTCTTGGTGCCCTTGCGCGAACGGAAGGCGGCGTGCAGGCGCATCTCCGAAGCGTAGGACTCGGTGCCGTTGAAGCCGCCGGAGACGAGCACGTTGCCCTGCGGGTCCAGCCCGACGCCGTAGGCGATGTCGGAATTGGGACCGCCGGCGCGCTGTGCCCAGACCGTGCGGCCGGTGTTGTCGAGCTTGGCGATGAAGCTGTCCACGTAGCCGGCGCTGCCCAGGGTGATGGTGCGCGAGAAGCGCACGTTGTCCTCGAAGCCGCCCACGACGTAGCTGTCACCCTGCGCATCCACGGCGATGGCGCTGGCCGCATCGTCTCCGGTGCCGCCGATCTGGCGGACCCAGTCCAGCTCGCCGTTGGTGTCGTAGCGGGCGACGAAGATGTCGTTGAAGCCGGAGTTCTTGAGCGTGAGATCGCCGAAGGTGGTGTCGCCGCTGAAGTAGCCCGCGACATACACGTAGCCATCCGGACCCACCGCAACGCCGTTGCCGCTGCCCCCGCCGGTCCCGCCGGCCTGCCGGACCCAGAGCACCTTGCCGCTGCCGTCGAACTTGGCGATGAAGATTTCCGAGTCGGAGTTGCGCTTCACGGACTCGCCGCCGAAATCGATGGTCGGCGACTGGAATGAGCCGGTGACGTAGCAGTTGCCCTCGGAGTCAATGGCCACCGCGCGGGCAAAATCATCCGCGCTGCCACCGGCCTGCCGGACCCAGACCAGCTTGCCGACACGGTCGTATTTGGCGATGAAAATGTCCGCCTCGCCCTTGCCTGCAAGGGCGTATTCCTCGAAGCGCGCCTGGCCCCGGAAGTAGCCGCAGGTGTAGGTGTTGCCCTCGCTGTCCACCGCGATGCCCGTGCCGAAATCCTGACCGGTCCCGCCTGCGCGCGAAGCCCAGCGGTAGCCGGGCATTTCTGCGAGCGCGGCATTTGCCAGCAGTCCCGCAGCGAGGGCCAGGACGGCGCACCGCCGGATGGCTCCGGCGAGACGGCGGGCGGGCGGGCGCTGCGAGGCGGCAGCCAACCCCGGATGAACGAGTGAGGTTTCGCAAACGCGCCGCACGGGGCTGGGAGTGGTTGTCACTTCAGTGGCAGCCACGGACAGAGTGGCTGAATGGCGGGCTTTATTACGGGATTGGGCACTGGATTCAAGCGCAATCTCGGGCGCGCGGGCTGAAAACATGGTGGTTCGCGGGCGGCGAAGCAGGCGTGCCGGGCGTCAGGAGAGAACCCACGGTCCCTCAAGAACGCGATTTCCACCCTTGAGCCGGCGCTGGCAGGGCGCGGTGTCCTCACCGCGTGAGCTGACACGCGGGGCGCATCTTGCCCCCCCGGAGCGCCGGTCTCCGACCCGGCGGGTATTGAAACGCGCCGGATCGGAGATCGGCGCTCCGCAATGCCAGCCAGGTCGGCGGCCAAGATGCCCCCGCACGCGTGGCCGCCTAAAGTCCCCGCTTCCAACGCCCGACCGCAGCCGCCTCGTCGTTCCGTCGGGCCGGTGGCCCGACGGCACGGGCTGGTAGCCCGTGCCACCCCGTTTAACTTCGGCGTGCGGGGTTAAACTTCTTTGCGCTGCTTTGCGCCCTTTTGTGGCAAAGAATTCGACACCTCACCCATGCCAACGCGGAGCGCGGAATGCGGAATGTGGAAAGCGACTCCTCACCCCAGCCCTCTCCTCGACCGAGGAGGAGAGGGGGAAGAAACTTTGCGACTTGGCGTCCTTGCGTTGAACTCGACACCTCACCCTCAATCCCTCCCCGTTCGAGGCGGAGAGGGAGGAGAGGTTCAGCTCACCTTCCGCAGCTTGGTGATGCGGCCGGTGTTGACCCACTCGGCCACGAAGATGTTGCCGGAGGCGTCGAAGCAGGCGTCGTGCGGATGCAGGAACTTGCCCGAAACCCAGCCTTCACCCTTCTCCTCGCGACGCAGCTTCATGCCGTCCTTGAGCACCGCGGCGCGCCACTCGGGATCCTCGCCGAGGTGGGTGATGACCTTGTCGTCCTTGTCGAGGAGCGTGATGCGGGCGCTGAGGTCGGGCACGAGCATCACGTCGCCGCGCGTGTCGATGTTCGCGGGCAGGATGAAGCCGTCGAGGGTCTTGAGGTGCCTGCCTTCGAGCGTGAACCACTGGAGCCGCTTGTTCGCCCGGTCGGCGACGGCGACCGACGCCGGGCGGCCGGGCCGGTCATCCAGCCAGATGCCGTGCGGCAGGTTGAACTGGCCGTTCTCCTTGCCCGGCGTGCCGAACACGGAAACCCATTTGCCGTTCTTGTCGTAACGGTGGACCCGGTGCGCGCCGTAGCCGTCGGTGAGAAAAAAACCGCCGTCGGGCAGGAAGGCGAAGTTCGTCGGCATGAAGGCGTCGCGGCCCCAGCGCTTGAGGGGCTTGGTGTCCTCGTCCTTCGCGTAAACGCCGGACTCCATCGGGGCGTGTTTCTCCCAGACGACTTCGCCCTTGAGGGTGAGCTTGGCGAAATTCTTCAACTGCTGATAGCCGGTGACCCAGAGAAACTGCTCCCTGCCCTCGGTGCGGACTTCGAGGCCGTGGCCGCCGCCCTGGAACTGTTTGCCAAACGCGCGGATGAATTTGCCCTGCGGATCGAACACGAAAATGGACGGGTGGTCCTTCAGCTCCTCACGGCCCTCGTGAATGACGTAGAGGTTCTGGTCGCGGTCCACGGCGACGTTGTGGGTGGTCTGCCACGAATACTTGGTCGGGAGCTGCGCCCAGTTGTGATGCACTTCGTAGCGATGCTCGCCCGTGCCGATGACGAGCTGCTTCTCAGATTTTTGCGCCGTGAGCACGCGCGGCGCGGCGAGCGCGGCGGTGGTGGTGGCGATGGTGGAAACGAAACGGCGGCGGGAGACTTGGGAGGAAGGCTTCATGGGCAGGTTGGAAACAAGTTCAGGTGCTGGGTCGGCACGAGTGTAAGCAGACACATTCCGGGCGCAACTCCCGTGTTGGAGCAGGCGGAGCGCGTCTGGCGCTGGCGCTAGAAGCCCGCCGCGCGGAACGCGGGCGCGAGCGCGGCGTGGGACTTCTTCGCGGCGGCGACCGGATCGTAGCCGGGCTTGCCGAAGACCTGTCCGCTGACTTCCACGCAGACGGAGCCGGACCAGTTTGCGGCCTTGAGCCGGCGGAAGTAGTCCGCGTAGTCAATCGTCCCCTCGCCTGGCAGCGCGAACTGAAACTTCGCCGCGTCACCGAGGGCGTCCTTCACATGGATGAACGCCGTGTGCGGCAGCAGGGCATCGAGCGTTTTGCCCAGCTCCAGCCCGCGCAGCTGGTAATGGCTGAAATCGTAGGCGAGTTTCACTGCCGGGCTCTTCACCTGATCCAGCAGCCACAGCGCGTGCCCGGGCAGGTGCGCGGCGCCGCCGACGTGCGGCTTGATGCAGAGCGTGATCCGGCCCGCGGCCGCAGCCCGGCCCCAGTCGGCGAGGCGCGCGGCCATCCGGGTCTTCACATCGTCCCACTCGGCGGGCTTCCCGCCCATGACGGTTTCGAGCACGGGCGGCGCGTCCGGCGCGAGGTCATGGGCAAGCTCGGCGGCGGCCTTGATGCGTTCCAGGTTCGCCGCGTGCGCCGCATCGTCGGCGGTGAGGCTGAGGTTGTCCATCAACGCGGCGAGCCGCAGGCGGAGCGAACCGAGCTGGGTGCGCAGACCCTTGCGCTGGGCGGGAGAAAGCAGCTTCGGCTCGGTTGGATAGCCGGGGTTCAGCGCGAACTCCACGTCGTGGAAGCCGGTTTCCGCGCAGACACGCAGCGCCTGCTCCACCGGCAATGTCTTCATGCCGTAGAGGCTGAAGCCGAGGCCGACGCGACGCGCGGGAGCGGCGGCGGAAAGCGAGCACGCGGCCAAGGCAGCGGTCGCGAGAAACTGGCGGCGGGAAAGCGGATAGTTCATGGCCTAAATCCTATGCTCAAGGTGCCAGCCGAAACAATGCCGGTGAAACAGGAGCACTGACCGCGAAATTTCCCAACTCCGGGCTTGACTGGCTTCAGCTCGAAACGGTAGTGAAGTCCGCAGCGTATGACCCCGGGGAGAAATAGTTCACCGTTGAGTTCCGCACTCCGCACTCCGCACTCCGCACTCCGCACTCCGCACTCCGCACTCCGCACTC
>JBAYGL010000200.1:0-9093 GCA_041666725.1 Limisphaerales bacterium | reverse complement strand
TGGTTGCACGCTGCGCAACATCGGCGGCTGGGCTGTGAGCGTCAGCGGCGCAAACAGCGGCGTGACCGGCTGCGACATCTACGCCACCGGCGATGGCGGCATCAGCCTCAACGGCGGCGACCGCAAGACGCTCGCACCCGCCGGCCTTGGCGCGGAAAACAATCACATCCATCACTGGAGCCGCTGGAACCGGATGTATCGTCCGGCGATCACGGTCACCGGCGTCGGCAATCGTGTCGCGCACAACTTGCTGGAGAATTCGCCGCACACGGCCATTGGCTTCGGCGGCAACGATCACGTCATCGAGTTCAACGAAATCCACAGCGTCTGCCACGAGAGCAACGACGCCGGCGCGATCTACGCGGGACGCGACTGGACGATGCGCGGCACGGTCATCCGTTACAACTTCCTGCACCACATCAGCGGCTTCGAGGGCCGGGGCTGCGTCGGTGTTTACCTTGACGACATGTATAGCGGCACGTCCATCCACGGGAACGTTTTTCACGACGTGACCCGTGCTGCATTCGTCGGTGGCGGCCACGACAATCTCATCGAGAACAACATCTTCACCGACTGCAAACCCGCCGTGCACGTGGACGCGCGCGCTCTCGGCTGGGCCCACGAAACATCCGACAACTGGCTAAAGGAACAGCGTGACAAGGGCACGCTCTCCGGCATCCGCTACGACCAGCCACCCTACAGCGAACGCTATCCGAAGCTGCCCCACATCATTCAGCAGGACTCCGCCGCCCCCACCGGCACCATCATTGCGCGCAACATCTGCCAGGGTGGCAAGTGGGATGAGGTGGAAAAAAAGGCCCAGCCCTTCGTTACATTCCAGGACAACCTGCTGAACGCCGACCCGCACTTCTTGGACGCGGCGAATGGGAACTTCCAGTTGCGCGACGACTCGCCGGCCTACGCCCTCGGCTTCAAGCGCATTCCCATCGAGAAGATCGGCCTCTACAAAGACTCCGATCGCGCGTCGTGGCCAGTGAAGCACAGCGTCCGCTTGAAGGGTGAGCCATCAGCCCGGCCACACCCGACAAAATAGCGGGACCATGAACTCTTTCAGTCGCCGCCAAACCCGGCTCACGGGGATGCCGCTCTTGTGGCTCATGCTGCTGGGCCTGGCGATCTCCGGTCTGGGCGCGGCGGAAAACAAGCTGGCGTTCACCGCGACGGACAAGGAGTTCAGCTTTGACACCGGGGTGCTGCGCGGGACGCTGCGGGCGAAAGGCCGGTCGGCGGGATTGATGTCCGTGCTCGATTGCGCGTCCGGAACGCTCCTGTCGAGTTCGATGGGTTTGCTTTCGCATTACCGACTGCTCGATGCCGGGGCGCGCTACGGCACGGCGGCGTGGGATTGGCCGGGCGAGGCGAGGCTGCTTCCCGGCGGCGAGGTCGAAGCGCGCTGGGCCGCCGACGCGGCGCATCCGTTCGACATGACCGCCAGCTATCGCTGGGCCGCGCAGGACACGCTCGACGTGACAACCCGGGTGACGGCGCGCCAGGAACTGCGGCGGTTCGAGGTGTTTCTGGCGTCGTATTTCGACGGGTTCCCGCTGACGTTCGTTTATGCGAAAGGATCCGCTGACGGCAAACCTGCGTTTCTCGGCGCGAAAAAGAGCGAAGCGGTGTGGCACATGTTTCCACGCGATGATGCGGCTGTGAAAATCATCGGCGATGGTCGCTGGCTGCGACCGCCTCATCCGGTCGAGTGGACACTCCGTCCGCCGCTGGCAGCACCGCTGGCGGTGCGTCGCGATAATGCCCGTGGCCTGACGGCGGTGGTGATGGCGCGGGCCGGGGATTGTTTCGCCATTGCCGCGCCACATGACGAGGAGGCTCACCGGTCGGTGTATCTGTCGCTGTTCGGGCGCGACTTCAAGCCGGGCGAGTCCGCCGTCGCCCGCTCGCGCCTGGTCATTGGCCGCAACATTTCGGACCGGCAGGCCGTGGTGCTCTACGAGACGTTTCAAGCGCAGCCGGATGCGCCGTGAGCAACGATCCGTTTCCCGGAGCCCATGCGCCCGGCACGTCCGGGTGAATTGATTGATGCGGGTCAAGGACGGTTTCCGCAGGGCCCCGTCCAATGCGGGAGACATCAGGAACAGGCTTATGATGACCATTGGATTCCACACCGACGCGTTCAACTCGGCCTACTGGTCGTTTGAGAAATGCCTCGCCTGGGCGCAACGCAACGGCGTAAGCCGCATTGAGTGCGGCCTGATTGACGGCGTGAGCTGGATTCACGGACTCGGTTACCAGCCGCACGTCGCGCTCTACGAGGACCCCGCCCTGCTCCGCCGCAAGATGGACAAGTTCGGCGTCTCCTTCTCGCAGGTGGATGCCGCGTATCCGCTCTCCGGCAAGGACGGCCCCTCGCGTGGCGTGCCCTACGTGCTGAAATCGATCGCGTGGGCCGCGCAGATCGGTTGTCCGTGCGTGGACACCACCGACGGACTGCACGCACCCGAGGGGCTCAGTGATCCGCAGGCGATGGACTCGATGAAGCGCTGCTATGAGCAGATTCTCGAAGTGGCCGAGGCGCACCGGATCATCGTCAACATAGAGCCTCACGGCTACTTCACCACCAATCCGGACGCGATGGAGAAGATGCTCGCGTTCGCGGACAGCCCCTGGCTGCGCATGAACATGGACACCGGCAACACGTTCATCGCCGGGCAGGATCCCGTGGCGTTCCTCCAGCGGTTCATCCGCAAGGTCAGCCACGTTCACATCAAGGATGTCTCCGAATCGCTCGCGGCGGCGGTCCGCGGCGGCCAGACCGGCATCGCCGTGAGCCAATGCGCGCTCGGCGAAGGCGTGAATGCCGGCAACATCCGCGATTGCCTGAAACTTCTCCGCGACCACGGCTACGCCGGGACCTTGAGCATCGAATGCGAAGGCCAGGCCGGGCCGATGATCGAGAAGTCCCTCGCGTGGCTCCGCCGCACGCTCTCTGAACTGAACATCCCGCACGACTGAAACACCGAACCGCAACCACGCCATGAACACTCAAGCCACGTCCGCAGCCGCGCTCCCCCGCCGCTCGTTCCTGAAATCGACCGCCGCTGCCGCCGTGGGCGTGGGCACGCTGGACATCGGCCGCTGCGCGCACGCAGCCGGAAGCGACATCATCAAGGTGGGCATGATCGGTTGCGGCGGACGCAACGCCGGCGCGGGCGTCCAGGCGCTCACGGCCGATCCCGGCGCGCGGCTCGTCGCGATGTGCGACATTTTCGCGGACCGGGTCAGGGAGAAGCGCGACCAGATCAAGGCGCAGCGCGGCACGCAGGTCACTGTGACTGATGACCATTGCTTCACCGGCTTCGACGCCTACAAGAAAGTCATCGAGGCTTCCGACGTGGTGCTGATCGCCAACGCCGCTAAGTTTCATCCCCTCCACGCCATGACGGCCATCCGGGCGGGCAAACACGTCTTCGTTGAGAAGCCGCACGGTATTGACCCCGCCGGCATCAAGCTGATGAAGGCCGCCTGCGATCTGGCCCGCGAGAAAAAGCTCTCGATTGTCTCCGGCCTGCACAGCCGCCACCATCCGGGCTACGCGGAAACGATCAAGCGCATCCACGACGGCGCGATTGGCGACCTCGTTTCCTTCGAGGAGAATTTCCTGCGAGCGCCCTACGGGATCACGGAGCGCAAGCCGGGGCTGAGCGAACTGGAATGGCAGGCCAGCACGCAATATCACTTCACCTGGCTCTCGGGCGATGACGTGGTCCAGTCGCTCGTCCACAACCTGGACCGCGCAGGCTGGGCCATGAAGGACGCAGCGCCGCTGAAATGTCACGGGATGGGCGGACGTTCGACGATGACCAGCCCTGTTTACGGAAACGTCTTCGATCATCATGGCGTCGTTTACGAATACCCCAACGGAGTCCGCGTTTACGCCTTCTGCCGCACCACCCGGGGTTGCTACGACGAGTATTCCAGCCTCGTCACCGGCACCAAGGGCAGGGCGGACATCATGCGCTGCCGCATCTCCGGCGAAACCAACTGGCGCTGGCAGGGCGAAACCAATCCCTACCAGATCGAACACGACAAGCTCTTCGCCTCGATCCGCTCGGGCCAGCCGATCAACAGCGGCGACTACATGGTGCGCAGCACGCTCGCCGCGATCATGGGCCAGATTTCCTGTTACACCGGCAAGGAAGTGACCTGGGAACAGGTCAACCAGTCGAACTTCGCCTATCAGCCGAAGGCGGAGGATTGCCACGACGGCATGGAGTCACCCGCCAAGCCCGGCCCCGACGGCACGTATGAAACCTTCAAGCCGGGCGTCACGCGGCTGCTCTAAGCAAACGAATTAACCCGGGCTTTCAACCATCCATCAGACGTTCACGTATGCATCATCGACTGAAACCTCTCGTCCAGACTCGCGCCTGGCTGCTTGCGGGCCTTCTCACAGGCTGGCAGCTGCTCTCCGCGTCCCCGGCCGTTGCAGCGGAGCAACCGATCCGTGTGCTCATTGTCACCGGCATGGATCATCCGGCGCACAACTGGCGTCTGACCACGCCCGCGCTGAAGGAGGAGCTGGCCAGTGATGCGCGCATGAAGGTCGAGGTGATCGAAGACCCGTATCAGCTGGACTCCGCGAATCTCAAGCAGCACGACGTTGTGTTCCTCCACTTCAACAACTGGCAGAAGCCCGATCCGGGCGAGAAGGCGCAGGCGAACCTGAAAAAATTTGTGTCCGACGGCGGCGGCCTGTTCCTGCTGCACTTCGCCTGCGGTGCGTTCAGCAACTGGACGGAATTCCCCGACCTCGCGGGCATGGTCTGGGATCGCAAAACCTCGCACGACCCGCGCGGGCCGTTCCACGTCGAAGTGGTGAACCGCCAGCATCCCGTCACCAGGGCGATGGAATCCTTCGACACCGACGACGAGCTCTACATCTGCCTCACGGGGGAGAAACCGGTGGAGTTGCTTGCCCGGGCGCATTCAAAAAAGACAGACCGGGATCATCCGATGGCCTTCACGCTCAGTTACGGCAGGGGCCGCGTCTTTCACACTGCGCTCGGCCACGATGCCCGCGCCATCCACGCAGCCGGCACGGCGGAGTTGATCCGCCGCGGCGTCGCGTGGACGGCGGGCCAGCCGGTTGTGGTGAAGAACGCTCCGTGACCGATCTCTTGGAATCAGGGTTTCGCTTCAACGACTCTTGCGCCTGTCGTGTTCACGCAGGCGACACAACCTCATCACCCGGGAGGTGGACGCGGAGGCCGTGCGCGGCAAGCAAGGACGCAATCTCCCGCAGACGTTCAGCCGGCGGTTCGTGAACGCCCAGGAGCAACGGCTCCTCGCGGCCGAGGGAGCGCAGTTTGCCCTCGCCCAGCGCGTGGTAGGGCAGCAGGTAAACAGGAAATGATCCCGGCAGCGCGGCGAGAATTTCCCCTGCCCTCCGCCAGTGGTCGTCGCGGTCGTTGAGCAGCGGAACCACGGGCAGGCGCAGCCAAAGTTCGGCGGCACCCACGGCGGCGAGGCGGAGGTTTTGCAGGATCGGATCAAGCGGCACGCCGGTCCATTGCCGGTGCCGGACGGGATCGGTTTCCTTGAGATCGAAGAGGACGAGGCTGGCGGCGGCGAGTGCGTCCTGGAAAACCTGCGGAGGTGCGAATCCCGAAGTGTCCACGGTGCTGTGCAATCCACGCTGACGGGCCGCGTGCAGAAGCTCCAACGTGAACTTCGGCTGCGCCAGCGGTTCGCCGCCGCTCACCGTCATTCCACCACCGCTGGTTTCGTAGTAGCTCCGGTCCCGTTCGACGAGTGCGATCACCTCGTCCACCGTCCAGCGACGCCCGGTTACTTCTGACGGACCGTGGACTGGAACAATCGTTTCCGGTTGGCAGGACTGGGACTCGGGATTGTGACACCAGGCGCAGCGCAGCGGGCAGCCTTTGAGGAAGACGGTGGTGCGGATGCCGGGGCCGTCATCGAGACTGAAGCGCTGCACATTGAAGACCATGCCCGAGCCGCCGGGGGCCGCTGTCCCGTGATCCGAGACCGGGCCGCCGGTCTGGTCACGCATGCTGCATGCGGGCGATGACATCTTCCTGAATGGCGGGATGCAGCTGGACGAAGAAGGCGCTGAACCCGGCGATGCGCACGACAAGATCACGATACTGGCCGGGGTCCTTCTGGGCGGCGCGCAGCATGGCGGTGTCAATGCAGTTGATCTGCATCTCCTGGCCGCCGCGCGCAAAGTAGGTGTTGAGCATCGCGCGGACACGGTCGCGATTGGACTTCACCGCCACCATGTCGCGGCGGAAGCGCAAGTTGACCTGGTAACCGCACTGCCAGCTTTCCTTCGAGTTGAGCTTGGCGACGGAATTGAGCACGGCCGTGGGACCGCTGAGTTCCGCACCACAGCTGGCGGCCACCGAACTGGCCAGCGGCGTGCCTCCGAGCCGCCCGTCGGGCGTGGCCGGCGTGCGCCAGCCGGCGGTGACGGCACCGGAGCGGACGACGTGGCCGTTGCCGAAGCGCGAGCCATCGCGCGGATCACGGCATATTTCGCGCATCGGCTCGTCACGCAGGCGTTCCACGAGCCGGATGATGCCGTCGAGGCGGTCGTCGTCGTTGCCGTGCTTGGGCGCGGCGAGGAGCTGGGCGTGGAGGCGTTCGTGGCCCTTGAAGTTCGCGCGGCAGGCGGCGGCGACTTCCTCCAGCGTGGCGGATTTCTTTTCGTAAACAACTTCGCGGATGGCGGCAAGGCTGTCCACGGCGTTGGCGAAGGCGATGCCGCCGCAGGTGAGGATGTTGTATTTGGTTCCGCGCGTGAGGTCCTGTGCCTTCTCAATGCAGCCGTCGAAGAAGCACGAGGTGAACGGCGACTGGCCCCATTGCATCTGCGTCTGGAGGTGGGCCATCTCCCAGTGATAGGTGTTCTCGATGGACCGGCGCATGTAGACGCCGACAGCCTTCGCAAACTGGTCGAAGGTCTTCAACTCGGCCGCTGCCGGAGCCAGCGGGTGCAAGGCACCCCTGCCGCCCGTCAGCGCGGATTCGATGGAACCGAGGTAGTCGCAGTTCGCGCCGGGGTTGAAATAAAACTGGCCGGGCACCGCAAGCTCGTTGCAGCCGACCGGCACGTAGCGGAAGGCGTCCTCACGGGTGACGCCGAGACCCATCAGCGCGTCCGGGATGGCCGCATCGCTCCACAGCATCGGGAAGCAGGTGCCCATGGCGAGGCGCGACAGGCAGTAGTCGAAGAATTTCTGGTCGATGTTCGGATGCCAGCGCACCCACACCAGCGGCTCGGGCAGGAGAAGGTTTGTCGCCGCGGTGATGAAATGCCACGACAGCCCGTTCGTCAGGTCACGCCCGTCGGGCGTCGAGCCGCTGACACAGAGGCCCTGCGTGAGATGATGTTCCGGCCCCCAGAAGGTGTTGTCGTGCATCTTGAGCACGAAGTTTTCGCAGAGCCGCAGCGCCTCGTCCTCGTCGAGCCGGCCCGCCGCCTTGTCGGCCGCGTAGAAGGGTTGCAGCCGCTGGTCAATGTGATCGGGCGTGCATGAGTAGCCGTGGCCTTCAATGTGGATCGTCTGGTGGCAGAACCACACCAGTTGCAACGCCTCCCGGAAGGTGGCCGGCGGCTGGTGCGCCACCTTCGCCGCGATGCGCGACATCTCGCGCAGGTCGGCCGCGCGCGTGGAATCAGCGCAGGCCTTCGCCTCCGCCGCGAGAAAATCCGCGTATCGCTGCGCCCACTCCGACACGCCCAGCAACGAATGCTCGGCGGCGGTGAGGAACGCGAGCTGGTCGGCGTCGGTCTTGTCCGTGCGGCGTTCACGCACGCGCTTCAGCAGTCCGTCCAGGCCGCATTTCAGCAGTTCGTCGTAGCTCGGGCTGAGGTGTCCCTGGTGGGCGATGAATTTGTAGGATATCTGCTCGGTTGGGTCGCCGGTGCCCGCGTTGCCTTTCATCTTCCCGCTGGCCCGGGCGCGGCCCCAGAGATTGCGGTCGCGCCAGTAATCGAGGATGTCCGCGGGCACCTGGTCGCGCAGGTAGCCTTTGCGCTGCGGATTCTCGGACATGTAGATGTTGTTCTCGGCGATGCCCAGCTCGGCCATCACGGGCATGGCCCCGGGCAGCTCGGTGATGGACCCGGCGATGCGGTCATGCTGCCGGACATAGAGCGGCACGGTGCGCAGGTGTTCGCGCAGCGCCATGCCCTTGCGGACGATCCACGGCTTGTCCTCGTTCTCCTGGAAAACGCGTGTGAAGGCCTTTGCCCGGTGCAATGCGATCCGGACCGGAGCGCTGATGATGTCCTCGCGCAGGGCGGCCATGTCGGCGTGGGAGGTGGCGAACGGTTTCGCGCGCGCGGCCGGAGGCAGGCTGCACATCAGGCCGAGCGCGCCAATTGCAGCACCGGTTTCGGTCAGGAACTCCCGCCGGGTCTGGCCGGGAAGGAGGGGTGGGGTGGAATTCATTCTGATTGCCTCGGTTGAGGGTGATTGCTCGCCATGACGGTTCGCCGGATACGCCCTTCAAACTGACGCCCGCGCCGCTGCTCCGGCCTTGACCTGCGTCAATCTTGTGCAACCCGCCCCCAGCCAGAAGCATCTCCCCGTGGACGTGCATTTCAAAGTTGAGTTTCTGCGCGCAACGCCGCATCCGCCAGCTTGACCCTGCGGCGGCAATCCCGAATGATGCGCCCATGAACAGATTGCTTGCCGGACTGGTGGTGGGATTGTCGTTGTCGGCCGCGTCGGCTGCCGATCACACGCTGCACACGTTCCAGAAGATTCTCGTGACCACGAACTTCCTCTGCGAAGGCGCGAACTTCGCGGACTTCAATCATGACGGGAAGATGGACGTGGTGGCCGGGCCTTACATCTGGCCGGGGCCGGACTTCAAGAAGAGCGTCGAGTTCGCGCCGCCCGCCGCGAAGCCCTACGACCCGGCCAAGGGCTACTCCGACTACTTCCTCACCTACACCCACGACTTCAACCACGACGGCTGGGCGGACATTCTCGTCTTCTCGTGGCCCGGCAAGGAAACCGCCTGGTATGAAAACCCGAAGGGCAAGGAGGGACACTGGCTCCGGCACGTCATCTTCGCAGT
>JBAYGL010000199.1:0-9167 GCA_041666725.1 Limisphaerales bacterium | reverse complement strand
TGCGGGGATCGTCGCCGGCCCCGTTTCCCGGAGGGCTTTCGTTTTCTTCGCTTTCCAGCGGCTGTAGCGCGGTTTCTTGCTGGCTAAACCGCCGGAATTTTTTAGAATCCGTTCCCAGGTAAAACACTTCACCCGCCATGAGCCACACCACCAGCTATCTGCAAACGCTCCCCACGCTGCTCGACGCCGACATCAGCACGCTGGTGAACTACATCGTCCACGATGCCGTGCAGCTGGGTGGCAGCGACATCCACGTCGAGCCGTGGCAGGAGTCCCTCGCCGTCCGCGTCCGCGTCAGCGGCCAGCTGATCGAAATGGTGCATCTGCCCAGCGAAATGAAGGACAAGGTCGCCGGTCGTTTCAAAATCATGGCCAACCTCGCCTCGCACCTCAGCGGCGTGGCCCAGGACGGCAAGGTGAACATGGGGCCGGAGTTCAACAACGTGCAGTTGCGCGTCTCCATCTTCCCCACCGTGCTCGGCGAAAAAATCGTCTGCCGCATCTTCGATCCGTCCACGCGCACCTTCGACATCGACCGCCTGGGCCTGGAGCCGCAGACCAAGGAAAAGTTCATCAACCTCGTCAACAAGCCCAACGGCCTCATCCTGCTCACCGGTCCCACCGGCTCCGGCAAGACCACCGCCATCTATTGCGCGCTGCACTATCTCCTCGGCAAGCACGGCACCTCCGTCAGCATCGCGTCCGTCGAGGATCCTGTCGAAGTGCCCATTCCGACGGTCAGCCAGGCGCAGTTGAACCCCGCTCAGGATTTCACCTTCGCCGCCGCGCTCCGCTCCCTCATGCGGCAGGACCCGCAGATCATCATGGTCGGCGAGATTCGCGATCCTGAGACCGCCGGCATCGCCGTGCAGGCCGGCCTTACCGGCCACCTCGTCATCAGCACCGTCCACAGCGGCACCACCGCCGGCGTCTTCGCCCGCCTCATCAACATGGGCATCGAGCCCTTCCTCCTGGCGTCGAGCGTCCTGGGCGTCATGGGCGTGCGCCTGGTGCGGGCGAACTGCTCCTTCTGCGCGATCCCCTACGAGCCGGAGCCGGCCCTGCTCAAGCCGCTGACGCAGGAGGAAATTGACAACGCCTCGTTCCGCAAAGGCTCCGGCTGCCCCGAGTGCAAGGAAACCGGCTACAACGGCCGCTTCTCCATCACCGAACTGCTCCAGATGGACGAGCCCCTCCGCGACGCGGTCATGGACAAGAAGCCCACGCGCGTCATCCAGCAGCTCGCCACGGAAAACGGCATGCGGACGCTCTGGCAAAGCGGCCTCGCCCGCGCCCTTGCAGGCGAGACCACGCTCGAAGAAGTCACGCGCAAGGTGGCGATAGATCAGATTTGAACGAAGCGCCGGTCTCCGACCCGGCGTTCGGTGTCCGCCCTTCAGGGTGTCGGGCGCGCTCGCGCTGAAGCGTGGACACCGAACCAAGACCTTTGCGCCGGGTCGGAGACCGGCGCTCCCTTTCCATTTGAATCCATTCGTGATTTCTTCCTCACCTGCTTCCCGCTAAAAGCTGCCCGTGCTCCTGCACCTCATTCTCGCCGCGCTCGCGCTCCTGAGCCTCGCCATCACGGTCTGGCAATGGCTGGCCGCGCGCCGTTTTCCGCTGCACCAGCGCGCGGCGGACACGTCGTTCGCCCCGGGCGTCACGCTGCTCAAGCCGCTCAAGGGCCTCGACCCCGAGACGCGCCGCTGTCTGGAGAGCTGGTTCAAACAGGACTATCGCGGCCCGGTGCAACTCCTCTTCGGTGTGGCGGCGGCGGAAGACCCCGTCTGCGATGCCGTCCGCCAGCTCATCGCCGGGCACCCGCAGGCCGATGCCCGGCTCGTCCTCTGCCCGGAACAGCTCGGCCCGAACGCGAAGGTTTCCACGCTCGTCCACCTCGAACGCCTCGCGCAGCACGACCACTTCATCGTCAGCGACGCGGACACCTGCGTGCCGCCGGACTTCCTCGCCCAGGTCGTCCAGCCGCTCCGCGACCCGCAGGCCGGCCTGGTCTGCTGCTTCTACGCGCTCGCCAATCCGACCACGCTCGCCATGCAGTGGGAAGCGGTGGGCGTGAACGCGGATTTCTGGAGCCAGGTGCTCCAGTCCCGCACGCTCAAGCCGCTCGATTTCGCCCTCGGCGCGGTGATGGCCACGCGGCGGAAGCAGCTTGATGATATCGGCGGCTTCTGCTCGCTCGTGGATTACCTTGCGGACGACTACCAGCTCGGCCGGCAAATCGTAAAGCACGGCCACCGCATCGAGCTGTGCCCCGTGGTCGTCGAGTGCCGCGAGCGGGCGCAGGGCTGGCGCGAGGTCTGGGCGCACCAGCTCCGCTGGGCGCGCACCATCCGCGTCTGCCAGCCCGTGCCGTATTTCTTCAGCATTTTAGGCAATGCGACGGTGTGGTCAGTGGTGCTCTTCTTGAGCAGCGCGGTCCTGTTCCAAGAAATGCTAACCACTCTGTTCGCCCCTGGATCGACGAGCGCTCACCCCCTGTTTCCATTCGGGTTGTCGTTCGGGTTTTACTTTTCAATATTCTCATTCCATACGCGAATCACCGTCACTGCGGACCTGCTCAAGCGCTTTTCCCGTTGTCGCGCTCCATGGCTGCGCGCGCTGCTCGCCCCTCTCAAAGACCTCCTCCAAGTCCCCATCTGGGCGCTGGCCTTCCTCGGCAACACCGTCGTCTGGCGCGGCCAGCGGCTGCGCGTCCTCCCCGGCGGCAAGCTCGTGCCCATCGCGACCAGACAACCCTGACCATTTCGGGCTGCGCCAGCGGAGCGCAGCGGCGACGGCGCTTTCGCTCGGTGTCCACGCTTCAGCGTGCATCCTGAAGGGTGGACACCGAGCCAGCTGCACTCCAAAGGAGCGCCGATCCTCCCTGCACCCCTGACTTTTTTCGTGCCTTTTCACCGATGCCGCGAATAATGCGAAGCCATGACCATTTGGATTCTGGCTTTGATTCTCTTCGGGATTCTCGGCTCGCTGGGGCGGCAGGTGGGCGCGATCCGCATGGGCATCTCGCTCATCGGCGTGACGGTGGGCGTCTTCGCGGCGGGGCCGCTTGCGCCGCTCGTCCGGACGCTTCTTGAACTGGCCACCGTGAAGGATCCGATCACCCTCCTAGCACTGGGCGCACCCGTGGCGTTCCTCACGGTTCTTGTGATTTTCAACAGCATCGCGGCGGCGGTGTATCAGCAGGTCAGCCGATACTACAAATACCGCGTCGATGACGACATCCGGCTCCATTGGGAGCGCATGGACAGCCAGCTCGGCCTTTGCGTGGGCCTGGTGGCGGCGGTCGGGTATCTGGTCGCCGCCAGCGCCTATGTCTATCACGTGGGCAACGTCACCAAGCAGTTCGAGTCCCCCGGCGAAAACCCGTTCTCGCTGAAGCTGGTGAACAAGATGCGCGACGACCTCAGCAGCACGAAGTTCGACCGTGTGGCGGCGGGGATCGGCAAGGTTTCCCCCGAGCTCACCCAGACGGCGGACCTGCTCGGCCTCCTGTATAACAACAACGAGCTGCAGACACGGCTGCCCGATTACCCGTTGTTCACGTCGCTGACGGAGAACTCGGAATTGCGGAACCTGTTCACCGGCCAGCCCTTCGCCGCGATGCTGCCGGCGAAGACAAACGTCTCCCTGATCCTCAACGACCCCACGACCGAGCAGGTCATGAACCACGCGGAGATCAAGCGCGTGCTCAAGGAGCTGGACAAGCCCGACCTGGTCAAATTCCTCAAGACCGGCAGGTCGGAGATTTTCTCGAAGGAGCCGCTGCTGGGCAAATGGCAGCTGGACATCGCCAGCACGGTGAAGCACTTCGCGCGGGCCAATCCCAAGGCCACGGTGGTGGATCACAACAGGCTGCGCGGCATCCTGCGCTATCGCATGGCCGACTACCTGCTGGTCGCCACGCCGGACAGCAAGGTGTTTGTGAAGGGCACGCAGAAGCCCCTCCCCGCGTTTCCCGTTCTGCTGACCCAGCGGTTTGCGTTCACCGGCCAGCCGCCGGCCATGCCCACCAACCAGCCCCCGACCGTTCTCTCGGGCACCTGGAAGAAGGCGGGTGACAAGTATCAGGTCGTCGTCCGGGTTGATAAGACCGATCTCCCGCCGGCGGACGCGGGCTTCGTCGAGAACGGCAAGCTCGCGGCGGGCATTGGCGGAAACGTGCTGGTCTTTGACCGGATTGAATGAGCGCTCCACCGCGCGGGCCGCGCCGGCCCAACCGGAGAGTTGTCATCCGTTCCTGACCCGGCCACGCTGACGCCAACCTGCCCCATGCCCTACCTGACCTTCAGCCACATCACGAAGCGGTTCCCCGGTGTGCTGGCGCTGGATGATGTCAGCTTCACCGTCGAGCGCGGCGAGTGCCACGCTCTCATGGGCGAAAACGGCGCCGGCAAGAGCACGCTGGGCAAGATTCTCGCAGGCGTCCACAACGCGGACGGCGGCGAGATCCGCATCGACGGCGACCCCATCCGGCCCGTTGATCCGCTTCGAGCGCGGCAGCTTGGCATCGCGATGGTGCATCAGGAGCTCGCCTTCTGTCCGAACCTCACCATTGCGGAGAACCTCTGCCTCGGCGATCTGCCCCGGCGGTTTGGCATCGTGAGCCGTGATCGGATGCGCGGCAAGGCCCGGGCCATGCTCAAGGAAATCGAGTGCGATCTGGACGTGAACCTGCCCATCAGCCGCCTCAGCACGGCGCAGGAGCAGCTCGTGCAAATCGCCGGCGCGGTCGGCACCGGCGCACGCATCATCGTCATGGACGAGCCGACCAGCTCGCTTTCCGTCGCCGAGAGCGAGCACCTCTTCAAGCTGCTCGGCCAGCTCAAGCAGCGCGGCATCACCGTCATCTACGTCTCGCACCGGCTCGAGGAAATCTTCCGCCTCTGCGACACCATCACCGTCCTGCGCGACGGACGGCACGTCGCCACCGAGCGCATCGCCCACACGAACCACGACCGCCTCGTTCACCAGATGGTCGGGCGCGACGTTGAGTTCAAGACGCCGGACCATGTCGCGCTGGCCCTCGGCGAGGAGGTTCTGCGCGTCGAGAACCTGTCGTCGCCCGGCAAGTTCAGGGACATCAACTTCACCATCCGCAGCGGCGAGGTCGTCGGGCTGGCGGGTTTGGTTGGCGCGGGCCGCACCGAGATCGCTCAGGCCATCTTCGGCCTTGATCCGGTGGCGACCGGCAGGGTCTTCGTGCGCGGCCAGCCGGTGAAGATGCGCTCCGTCCCCAAAATGCTGGCGGCCGGCGTCGGCATGGTGCCGGAGGATCGCAAGCGTCAGGGGCTTGTCCTCCCGATGAACTGCCGCGAAAACGCCTCGCTCGCGGCGCTGGGCCGGATGACGTGGCCGCTGGGCATCATCAAGCGCAACGAGGAACGCATCGTCACCACCAACTTCCTCAACCGCCTGAAAACGCGCATGGCCACCATCGAGTCGCCGGTCGCGACCCTGAGCGGGGGCAACCAGCAGAAGGTCGCGCTGGCCAAGTGGCTCGCCCGCGACTGCCCGATGCTCATCGTGGACGAGCCGACCCGCGGCGTGGACGTGGGCGCAAAGGCGGAGATCCACAAAATCCTCGACGAGCTGGCGCGTGCGAAGATGGGCCTGCTGGTCATTTCCTCCGAACTGCCCGAACTCATCAACCTCTGCCGGCGCATCATCGTGCTGCGCGAAGGCGAGCAGGTCGGCGAGCTGGACCGCGACAATTTTTCACAGACCGTCCTGCTGCGGATGATGGCCGGCGTGGCCGCGCCGACAGCCTGAACGGCTGCGAAGCCCGGGTGAGCCCGTCCGGGTTCATCCGAGCAAACCGGCGGGGCGCGGCGTTCACGCCGCAGACGCGTGCGCCAGTCAGGGGTGGTTCCAGCGCACTTTTGCTCCCGGGGCTTTCTGCGGCGTGAACGCCGCGCTCCGCCCTCCATGGCCCTCGGCCTGGGCCGCCGGCCTTTAGGATTGCCCGCCTCCGCCGTGGCGCGTAGTAATTCGCCCCGCAACGAACGTCATGGCCGCGCCCTTCTCGCATCTCAAAGACCTCGATTACTCCGTCGTGCAGCAGTGCATGCACTGCGGCCTGTGCCTGCCCACCTGCCCGACCTACGACGCCACCAAGCTCGAGCGCAACTCCCCGCGCGGCCGCATCTCCCTCATGCGAGCCATCGCGGACGGGCGGCTGGAGACGACCCGGGAGTTCGCCGAGGAAATGTATTTCTGCCTCGGCTGCCTCGCGTGCATGACCGCCTGCCCGGCGGGGGTGAACTACGCCGAGCTGTTCGAGCACGCCCGCGCCGAGGCCGAGGCCAGCGGCGTGTTGAACAACCCGAAGCGCAACGCCATCCGCGGCTTCAGCGTCGCCTGGCTCTTCATGGACCTGAACCGGCTGAAGGTGCTGGGTTTCGCCATGCGCCTCTACCAGCAGCTCGGCCTGCAATGGCTCGTGCGCAACAGCGGCGTGATGAAGCTCATGCCCAGACGCCTCCGCGAGATGGAGGCCATGACGCCGGACATCCAGCCCCGGTTCTCCGCCGAAATCATCCCGCCCGTCACGCCTGCCCGCGGCGAGCGCCGTTACCGCGTGGCCATGCTCACCGGCTGCGCGCAGGACTTGATCTTCAGCGACGTGAACCTCGACACCGTCGAGGTGCTCGCGCGCAACGGCTGCGAAGTCATCACCCCGCCCGAGCAGAGCTGCTGCGGCTCCCTGCACGCGCACAACGGCGAATGGGAACTCGCCCAGCGCCTCGCCCGCCGGAACATCGACCAGTTCCCGCCCGATCAGTTCGACGCCATCATCACCAACGCCGGCGGCTGCGGCTCCCACCTCAAGCACTACGCCAAGCTGCTGAAAGGCGACCTCGCCTACGAAAAGCGCGCCCACGAGTGGGACGCCAAGGTGAAGGACATCCACGAGTGGCTCATTGAGATCGGCATCACGCCGCCCAAGGCCCCGGCGGAACGCGGAATGAAGAGCGCCGCTGCCGGCTCTCAACTTTCAACTCTCAACTCTCAACTCGAAACGGTTGTCACCTACCACGAGTCCTGCCACCTCTGCCACGGGCAGAAAATCACGAGCCAGCCGCGTGCGCTGCTCCGGGCCATCCCCGGCGTGAAGCTCGTGGAACTCCCCGAGAGCAACTGGTGCTGCGGCAGCGCGGGCATCTACAACCTCACCCAGCCCGAGATGGCCGGCCAGCTTCTCGAACGCAAGATGAAGCACATCCGCTCGACCAAGGTGGAAGTGGTCGCCACCGGCAACCCGGGCTGCCTGCTCCAGATCGTCAACGGCGCGAAGGCGGAAGGCCTGAACCTCCGCACCGCCCACCCGGTCACGCTGCTGGCGGAGGCGTATCGGAGGGAAGATTCGTAGAGGAGGCAAATGCATCTCGAACAGGTCCTGCCAGCTAAGCTTTTGGGTGTTGTATTGGCAGTGGCGTGTTTGATCGGTTGCGGCACGTTAGACGTCGCCTCTCGCCATACCGGACCACCTGCCAAGTGCGAAGTTCATGGCAAAGTGATGGCTTCCGAACTCATCAAAATGTCATCCGGGGAGATCATCTACCAGACCCATTACTTGGAGTCCGTCCGGACGGGTTTTCCCCATCACGGCGACTGGCTGTTTCAGGGAGAGCGTGCGTATGGACGAATTTCGGGCCAAGTGCGCGACTTTGTCTGCTCTGATTGCACCGCATCTTTTCGACGTTACTGGGCGCGGGAATCCAAATGACACTCTCCCTTGAGAACGCACGTCCATCGTATGCGCACCCAATCTGAAATCACCGCCCTCCTCACCAATCCCGGCGTCATTGCGGTCGTCCGCACGCCTGCGAGTCGAGGTTCCAGCAATCCCAACGGGATTGTGTCCTCCAGCCCAGGGTTGCGAGGCACGAGCTACCCTGGGTGGCTGTCCGAAACGCCGCCAACCCCAACGGGGTTGCGCCTCTGCTCGTGCCAAGACACAACCCCGTTGGGGTTGCTGGTTTTCCGATGATGCACCCAAGGTAGCTCGTTCCTCGCAACCTTGGGCTGTGCGCCGGAATCCCGTTGGGATTCAAAGCCGGGGTTTCAAGGCGAGTTCAGCTTTGCGTCTCTGCGGCCTTGCGCCTTTGCGTTAAGCCCCATCCCCGACTTCTCATGCGCACCCAAGCTGAAATCTCTTCTCTCCTCACCAACCCCGGCGTCATCGCGGTCGTCCGCACGCAGCAGCCGGAGCAGGTGCTGCCGCTCTGTGCCGCGCTCGTGGACGGCGGGATCACGGCGCTGGAAATCACCTTCACCGTGCCCAACGCCTGCGAGGTCGTCGCCGCCGTGAGCCGCGCGCTCGGCGACCGCGCCACCGTCGGCGTCGGCACCGTGCTGACGGCGTTCCAGCTCAAGTCCGCGCTCGACGCGGGCGCGGAGTTCTTCGTCACGCCCATCTGCCGGCCCGAGCTGGTGCCGCTGGCGCACGCAGCGGGCCGGCCCATCATGCTCGGGGCCTACACGCCCACCGAGGCGCAGCTCGCGCACGAGGCCGGCGCGGACTTCGTGAAACTCTTCCCCGCCGACAACCACGGTCC
Organism: Limisphaerales bacterium; assembly: GCA_041666725.1. GTDB lineage: Bacteria > Verrucomicrobiota > Verrucomicrobiia > Limisphaerales > SXTU01 > SXTU01. The sequence continues at coordinate 588 of JBAYGL010000199.1, read as the reverse complement.
CAAGGGCGTCCGCGCCTTTCGCGCGCCGCTGTCGCACCTGCGCATCGTCCCCACCGGCGGCGTCACGCTGGCCAACGCGGGCGAGTTCATCAAGGCCGGCTGCGTGGCCCTCGGCGTCGGCAGCACGCTGCTCACGGCGGAAATCCTTGCGAAGAACGATTGGGCTGCGCTGCAAAAGCTCGCGGCGGACTACGTCTCGGCAGTGAAGGCGGCGCGTCAGCCCGCGTAGGTGACGACGTGAGGAGTCTCTGACTTCTCCGTCTTTGGGCGTTGGTTTGCGGGAAGGAAAAGTTAGAGACTCGTCTCCTACTTCGCGACGGTCATCGTCGGAGTCTGGTTTGCGAGCAGCCCGTTCACACCGGCGACCACGGGCGCGACAGCCTCGGTGAAAACTTCGTCGCAGACCGCCGCCGGCAGCTTCAAGTTCGCGCCGGCCGAATCCAGAAAGCCTCCCAGCGTGCGCTGTGCGTAAAGCATCAGCCCCTGCCGCAGCGGCAGCGAATACTGCGCGAGGAAAACTCCGAAGACCAACGTGTGCCAGCCGTGCGCTTCGGCATTCTCCACCGCCCGCAGGTAGCGTTGCACCAG
>JBAYGL010000198.1:0-9177 GCA_041666725.1 Limisphaerales bacterium | reverse complement strand
CCGCTCGCGCGTGTTCCTCAAGTCCCTCATCGCGCCCCTTGTGCACTGGGCCGCCCACGTCAGCGGCGAGTCCGCGCGTCGCGCGCTCCGTCAGCACGCCGGGCGCATCATCACCTTTCACGCCGTCGGGGTGGCTGACTGCCCGGCGAAGGTCTTCGAGGCCCAGATCCGCTTCCTTCAGCAGCACTTCAAAATCGTCCCGCTCGCGACGCTGGTGAAGCACATCCGCGAGTCGAATCCCGCCATCGACGGCGAGGTCGCGCTGACGTTCGACGACGGTCTGCGCAACAACGGCCTCGTGGCGTATCCGATTCTCAAGCGGCTCGGCGTGCCCGCCACTTTTTTCATCTGCCCCGGCGTCGTGGACCGGGGCGAGTGGCTGTGGAATCAGGACTGCCGCCGCCGCCTCTTGTCCCTCTCGCCCGCCGCCACGGCGACGCTGGCCGACAGCCTGGGCCGGCGAGGCGCGACGTCTTCCACGCTGGTGGACTGGATGAAGACGCTGCCCACGCACTCGCGCCAGCACGTCGAGCAGATCATCCGGAACGCAACGCCCGACTTCCAGCCGGGCGACAGCGAGCGGATGCAGAACGACCTGATGGGCTGGGCTGAATTGAAGTCGCTCGATCCCGCGCTCATCACGCTCGGCGCGCACAGCACGAACCACCCGATCCTCGCCAACTGCCAGCCCGCCGAGCTGATCGAGGAAATCCAGCAGTGCCGTCCGCTGCTGGAGCGGCGGCTGGACCGCCCCGTCGAGTTCTTCTGCTATCCGAACGGCGACTTCAACCCCGCCGTGGTGAAGTTCGCCGAGCGCACCTACACCGCCGCCGTCACCACGCGGCCCGGCTTCGTGCGGCCCGGCGTGGACGTCCACCAGCTCCCGCGCCTCAACACCGCCCGCACCCTGCCACACTTCACCTGGCGGCTCTTCCGCCCCACGGCCTGAAAGCATGAGGTATGAGGTATGAATTGCTGACGTTGATTCCCCACGTCGCGGCCGGACGCGTCTTTCCTTCATAATTCATAGTTCATAATTCATCCTTTCCCTCGCATGTCTGAACAGCTCCGCACGCTTCCGCTCTGGCTCCCGGCCTACCTCCGGCAGCGGCCCGTGCCGTGGCCCGACGGTGTGAAGGACATCCTCCTGTGCGTCTGCGACCACTTCGAGCCGCTCCACCGCGCGGACAAGACTGAGGCGCTGCGCCGCATGGCCCGGTGGAACACCGAGTTTCCGAAGAACATCGCGCCGTTCCGCGACGCCGATGGCGTGCGCCCGCGCCACTCCTGCTTCTATCCCATCGAGCAATATGACCGCGCCATCCTCGACGAGGTCCGCACGCTGGTGAAATCCTCCGGCGGCGAGGTCGAGCTGCATCTGCACCATGACCGCGACACGCCCGAAAACCTCCGCGCGCGCCTGCTCGAGGGAAAGTCGCGGTTTGAATCCCACGGCTTCCTGAGCCTCGACGCGCAGGGCCGCTCGCGTTACGGCTTCGTCCACGGTGACTGGGCGCTGGACAACGCGCATCCCGACGGCCTCCAGTGCGGCGTCAACAACGAGCTGACCATCCTCAACGAGACCGGCTGCTACGCGGATTTCACCCTGCCCTCCGTCCCCGACCCGACGCAGACGCGCACCATCAACCGCCTTTACTACGCCCTCGACAAGCAGCAGCCCAAATCCCACGACCTCGGCGTGCAGGCACGGGTGATGAACCCCGTCGGCCCGGCTCCGTATCTGGGCGATGTGGCGCGTCCGCGCTACGGCGACCTGCTCATCGTGCAGGGTCCGCTGGGGCTGAACTGGGAGCGGCGAAAATTCGGCTTCCTGCCGCGCATCGAGAATTCCGACCTCACCGCCGCCAATCCGCCCCGGCCCGACCGGATGCGCCTCTGGCTCCGGCAGCACATCCACGTGCTGGGCCGGCCCGAGTGGTTCTTCATCAAGCTGCACACGCACGGCGCGCCGCCGCCCAACTCGGAGGTGTTTCTCGGAGAGCCTTACCGCGCGTTTCACCAGCACCTCGCGGAAACCTACACGGAGAAGAACGGCTGGCGCCTGCACTACGTCACCGCCCGCGAACTGGTGAACATCCTCCACGCCGCCGAGGACGGTCACCGCGGCAACCCGGGCCAGTTCCGCGACTACCGCTACAAGCTCAACGGGCCCGGTTGAGGCCGAACGCCGAAGGAGAGGACGCGGATGAAACGGAGACGGTGCGAGGAGCGCGGCGTTGACGCCGGAGAAAGCCCCGGGAGCAAAAATGCGCCCGAACTCCCACTGATTGCCCACGCTTCTGCGGCCTGAAGGCCACGCTCCTTGCCGGTGGACGCGCTTACTTCCAATGCGTGTAAAGCGTCCTCACATCGCGCGCGCTGGCGCGGTATATCAACGCCACCATCGTCCGCTTCTGCCCGCCGATGTCCACGTCCACCGAGATTTCGAATGTCGAGCTGCGTATGGAAAACAGGCGTTGCGCCATGGGCAGGGCCTGCGGGTTGATGCCGGGGACGCCGCCGAGTTCGGCAGGACTGCGAAACGGCATGTCGTCTTCGGTGCCGTCCTGTCCGTCCAGCCCGGCGCGGCGCGCGATGACGGCCTGGGCCGTGGCGGCATCCATGCCGCCGATCACCTGAAGCACCAGCGCCGAGGCGGTGTTGAGGTTGACCTTTCCAACTGAAGTCGTCGTGAACATGTCCCGCAGCGCGTTGGTGTAGATGGGGCCGGTGTATTTGTTCACCGCCAGCGCGCGTCCGGTGACGCTGCGTGGCACGTCAATCTGGCTGAGATCCGTCCCGTAAAACATGTCCGGCACGACGCCGCGGATGAGCATCAGCTCGGTGAGATCGTCGAGGGGACCGTTCTTGCACTGATACGGCGGGTTGAGGCTGAGGTAGTAGTCGCTCTCGGCGCCGTTGGGGCGCGTCTGATTGTCGGGATCAATCCAGTCGAGGATCGAGTCGGAAACCTGGCCGGCCTCGCTCACATCCACGCCGCAGAGCTTGAGCGCCTGCGCGAGAATCTGCGGGCTGGCGGTGTTGATGTTCACCTTCCGTTCACAGTCCACGATCTTCACGTTGAACGTGCCCGGGCCGAGCCGCACGTCGGTGAGCGAGACGGCGGCCAGCGCCTCGTTGGTGCCCATCGGGCCGCCGGCCCACTTCTGGTTGAGCGCGTCGTATTGCTCGTTCGGGATGTTCGCCTGCTGCCCGACGACATAGCGCGCCAGCTCGACGCCCGAACGTCCGAGCCAGTCGTAGTCGTAGTCGTGCGATGCGTTGCGCGCGAGCGTGGTCTCCACCTTCACCGAGTAGGCGAAGCCGCCCGCCAGCACCGCGAGCACCACGACGACGAGCATCACGATGATGAGCGCGATGCCCGAGCGTGAGGAAGCGCGGCCTTCAGGCCGCAGGCGCGCGCATCGGTCCAGACGGGTCTTCTGCGGCCTGAAGGCCGCGCTCCATTCGCGTTTGTTTGCAGGGCGGAGGTTCATGCGCACGCTATGGCCTGCCCTGCAAGATGCGTGGCACGCCCTGTCCGCCGGGTGAAATCACGCTGCTCACCAGATTCGCAGGCGGAGCGCCGGCGCGACCCTCGCCGCCGAAGCCGAGTGTCACGCGCACCATCTTGGGCAGCTGGTTTGTGGGCAGCCACTCGACGTCCCAGTCGCTGAGGTTCGTGCTCCAGAACTCGACGCCGAAGACGCCCAGGTTCCGGGTGAGCGTGAGGGTGTAGGACTCCTCGATGGGCGAGTTGGTGGGCGTGAGCAGCGAGGTCTGGCGCAGCACCAGCGCGGGCGGGCCGTTGTTCGTGCCGGGCTGCACGGCGAAGGTCACGCGCCGCAGCGGCTGGTTCGGAAACATCCCGCTGCCGGGGAAATCTCCCGGCAGGTGCGCGACAAAGCTCAGAAGGGCGAACTTCTCGTCCGTCGTGTCCGTGATGAACGAGTAGTGGCGCGGGTTGCCCGCGTAGAGCACGGCGGACGCAAGCGACTGCTCCAGCGCCTGCCGCGCGATGCGCAGCCGCTGCACCTCGTCCGCGGCGGTGTTGCCGACCTTTGCGGCGCGCAGCACGGCGGTCCAGCTCGCGTAAATCGCCGTGACCACCGCGCCGAGGATGGCCACGGCCACGAGCACCTCGATGAGCGTGAAGGCGAGACGGTGGCGGATGGCGGATGACGGGTGACCGGCGGGACAGATCGCCGCCCGTTCATCGGTAGGGCGAGACTCCGTCGAGCCCCATCTGCCGACGGAGGAGGCGCGAGCAACGCGAGCATCTCCGCCTGCACAAGAGGCCGAGATGCTCGCTGCGCTCGCCTCGCTCCGCTCGATACAGGGCTCGACGGAGTCTCGCCCTACCTGACGTGCGCCCCCTGTCACATGCCGCTTGTCACCGGTGAGCTTCATTTTAACAAGCCACCGCCGACTCCCATTTTGGATTCTGGCCGGTAGAGGAAAATGCTCAACCGGCTCTCGGCGGGAAACCGTCCGCCCGCCGATCCGTCCTGCACTGTGAAATCCACCTGGAACAGGCCGTTCGTGCCCACCATCATGACGTTGCGGCTCCACGAGACGCCGGGGTAAAGCCGGCCAAAGTCCCCCGAGTCACCGCCCTCCTCCAGCCGGTTCGTCAGCGACAGCTCGCACGCCAGGCTGCCGATGTCCACGGCGGGCTTCTGGAGCCGCTGCACGTTCTTCAAATTCTGGGAGACCAGCTCCAGCACGGCAAACACGCACATGAAGAAGATGGCCACGGCGATCATCACCTCCAGCAGCGTGAAGGCGGAGGCAGGGGACAGGGGGCAGGTGCGGCGCGCGCAGGCAAGTCCGGTAGGGTGAGACTCTGTCGAACCCTGTTTGCCGACGCAGTCGGCGCGAGCGGAGCGAGCATATGGGCCCAATCTTCCGGCCAAAATGCTCGCTGCGCTCGCCTCGCTGCGCTCGGAACGGGGCTCGACGGAGTCTCGCCCTACCGATGCAGGCGCGGCGGCTCTTGCCACCTGCCACTTGTCACTTGTCACGCTGATACTCATCGCATCACCTCGTAGTCGGCCCGGCCCGTGACGGGGTCGAGGGTGATTTTGCGGACCTCCCCGTGCAGTGAGCGCAGCACGACGGTGAACTCGTCGCTCGTCCCGTTCGCGTGGAAGCGCACGGCGACGGCCTCGGCGTCCTTGAGCAGCTGGAAGTTCACGGCGAGTTCTTCGATGCCCACCTCGCCCGGCAGCTTCAGGGCGAAGACGCTGTGACCGTCGCCGGCCTTCGGTTCCGGCCGCGCGTCGCCGCCACCGGAACTCTCGCTCTGACCGGTGGGCGCGACATCAAACGTGTAATCCTGCGGGCGGATGCGCAGCTCCACCGCCGCCCCGCGCAGGATGGCCTGGGCGCGCGCCGTGGCGCAGGCTTCCATCACCCCTTGCAGCGCGTTGCGCATCGGCGTCTTGTTCTGCGCGGAAACGAAGGCGGGGATCGCGACGGTCATGAGAATCGCGATGATGCCCACGACGATCATGATCTCGATGAGGGTGAAGGCGGAAGAAGGTGACGGGTGACAAGTGGCAGGTGACAAGGAGCGCGTCTCCTCCCTTGCCCCTCGGATTGGACTGTGCCGCGGAGATGGCTGACGTGCTTCCGGCCAAATCGCGCCACTTGTCACCTGCCACTTGTCACGCGCTACCTTCATCGTCCCATGCTGGTTCCGATGTTTGAAGTGATCGAGAACATCGCCTGCAGCACGCTCAGGAGGAGGAAGCCCACGCCCAGGGCGATGCCCACGATCATCACGGGCTCGATGAGGTTCGTCATCACGCGCAGGCCGATGTTCAGCTCGTTTTCGTAGGTGTCGGCCAGGTTCCGGAGCGCGCCCGGCACGTCGCCCGTGTCCTCGCCGATCTTGATGAGGTCGATCATGAGCTGGGGGAACACTTTGCTGCGGGCCAGCGGCTGCGCGATGGTCTTGCCGTCGGTGACCGCCTCGCGGGTCTTCGCGATGGCCTCCTTCAGCACGGTGTTGGGGATGACCTGCTCGGTGATCTTCAAGGCCGTGAGCACGGAGACGCCGTTCTGCATGAGCGTGGAGAGCGTGCGCGCGAACTGCCCGAAGAGATGGAGCCGCACCACCTTGCCGACGACGGGGGCGTTGAGCTTCCACCGGTCCAGCGTGTGCCGGCCGAGCTGGCTCGCGCGGAACCGCAGAAAGAGGATGCTGCCCGCCACCAGCACGACCCCGAGCGTGAGCAGGTAAACGGGGTTGCTGAAGAAATTGCTGATGCCGATGAGCACGCGCGTGGACGCGGGCAGGTCCACCTTCATGTCCGCGAAGATGCTGAGGAACTTCGGCAGCATGTAGGTCATGAAGAAGAACACAATGACCAGGCCGGTGAGCATGACGAACGCCGGGTAGATCAACGCCGCCGTGAACTTCTGCTGCACCTCCGCGAACCGCTCGAAGTGCTCCGCCAGACGCCGCAGCACGTCCTGGAGCGCGCCGCTCTGCTCGCCCGCGCGCACCATGTTCACATACATGTCCGAGAAGATGACCGGCTGCTTGATCATCGCGTCGGACAGGCTGCGGCCCTCCGTCACGTCGGCCTTGAGCTGTTTGCTGACGGACGAGGGGATGCCCTTGGTTTCCAGATGCGTCATGCTGTTGAGCGCGACGGTCAGGGGCATGCCGGACTTGAGCAGGTTGGCCAGCTGCTGGGTGAAGGTCGCGAGTTCCTGAAGGCGGGGCTTGCGCGGCCGCAACGCCGCCTCGCGCAACGTCGGCGGCAGCAGGCGGGTGAAGTCAAACGCCACGCCCGCCCTGCCGGGAGTGGCCGCAGCCCCGGCCTTGGCCGCCTCCACCGCGACGGGGTAGAGGCCCATCCGGTCGATCTGCGCCAGCGCCGCGCCCCGGTCATTGACGTCGAGGATGCCGCTGACGGTCTCGCCGGAGCGCTTCCGTGCCTTGTATGTGAACTGGGCCATGTGGCTGGGGATACTTAACCGGCGCAGCCGGAAAGTTGCGAGAACGGAAGCGAGGGGCTCGTCCCCGTTTTGGGGGAACCGGCGGGAGCAAGACCCTGTCCGAAAATTGCGCGGGCTCTGAAGCGGGGGAAGATTGGCCACGAAGCCCCCGGCCGGTTTGCGGGCGGGAGGGATGTGGCCGGGCGAATTTCCGCGCCAAAAAACAGTGTTCATCCGCGTCCGGCTGTGGTTTAACTGCCGCCTCTGAGCTGACCAGACCATGAAATCGACGCTTCGCCGCTACTGTGTCCTCCTTGCGCTTCTCATCCACTGGGTGCCGCAGATGCACGCCCAGGTCGCGCCGCAGCGCGTCCAGCAGATCGAGATCCGTCACGTCGGCCCCGCGGCCACCAGTGACGAGCTGGTCCGCTCGAACATCCGCGTCAAGATCGGCGATCCGCTGGTGAAGACCAACGTGGATGATGACGTTCGGAACCTCTACAACACGGGCTATTTCTACAACATCCGCGTGGCCGAGGAGCGCGTGGACGGCGGTGTGAAGCTCATCTACGTGGTGCAGGGCAAGCCGTTGCTCACGGACATCAAGTTCACCGGGAACACGAAGTTCACCACCACCAAGCTTTCGAAGAAGCTCACGTCCAAGATCGGCCAGCCCCTCGACGAGCGGAAGCTCTTCGCCGACACGCAGGCCATGCAGAAGAGCTACCAGCAGGCCGGTTATCAGCGCACCAAGGTCGAATACAAGCTGAGCATCAACGAAAACGCCGGCCGGGGCACCGTGACCTTCGAGGTCACCGAGGCGCCGAAGGTGAAGGTCGTGGACATCCAGTTTGTGGGCGCGGCCGCCTTTTCGGAGAAGAAGCTCGCCAAGCAGATGAAGACCAAGGAGCACTGGATGTTCTCCTGGCTCACGGGCACGGACAAGTTCAAGGACGACCAGTTTGACGACGACAAGGAGAAGCTCGCCGACTTCTACCGGAACGAGGGCTACCTCGACTTCGAGATCAAGGACATCCAGATCGAGTATCCCAAGCCCAACTCCCTGGTCATCAAGTTCCAGATCTTCGAGGGCAAGCAATACAAGGTCGGAGCCGTCGCGGTGAAGGGCAACAACATCTATCCGGCCGCGGACATCGAGAAGACCATCAAGATGACCGCCGGCAAGACCTTCACGCCCGACGGCCAGCGCAAGGATGTGGAGGCCATCCGCGACTTCTACGGATCGAAGGGCTACATCGACTCCCGCATCAGCGCCGTCCGCACGCCCAACACCGAGACGGGCAACATGGACGTGACCTACCAGGTGGACGAGAAGGACAAGTCCTTCGTCGAAAAGATCGAGATCAAGGGCAACGTCAAGACCAAGGACAAGGTCATCCGCCGCGAACTCGCGATTTCGCCCGGCGAGACCTTCGACCTCGTGCGGGTCAAGCTCTCCAAGCAGCGCCTCGAAAACCTCAACTACTTCGAGAAGGTGGACGCCCAGCCGGAGCCCACCGACGTGCCCAACCGCAAGAACCTCGTCGTGGGCGTCGAGGAGAAGAACACGGGCAACATGTCCGTCGGCGCGGGCTTCAGCTCGGTGGAAAGCGTCGTCGGCTTCGTCGAGGTCAGCCAGGGCAACTTCGACCTGTTCAAGCCGCCCTACTTCACCGGCGGCGGCCAGAAGATGCGCCTGAAGGTCAGCTACGGTTCCCGCCGGCAGGACTACCTCATCAGCTTCGTCGAACCGTGGTTCCTCGACCGCAAGCTCGCGTTCGGCGTGGACCTCTACCACCGCAACACCAGCTTCCAAAGCTCGCTTTACGACGAGGTGCAGACCGGTGCGCGCCTGAGCCTTGAGCGTGCGCTCTGGAGCGACTTTGTGCGCGGCAACGTCAGCTACACGATTGAGAATGTCGGCATCAAGAACGTGGATCCCGCCGCTTCCGCGGAACTCAGGGCCGAGGAGGGGACGCAGATGGTTTCGAAGATCGGCGCGGGCATCACGTATGACGCGCGCACCGGCGGCCTGGTCCCCACCGGCGGCCACCGTGTCGAACTCATCTCCGAACTCGCCGGCGGTCCCGTCGGAGGCGACGCGGACTTCTTCCGGCTCGAGCTGCGCGGCTCGCAATATCTTCCCGGATTCTGGGAGGGCCAGACGTGGGAGCTCATCGGACGAGTGGGCTCGATTCAGTCCTACAACGCAGATCGCGTGACGCT
>JBAYGL010000197.1:0-9218 GCA_041666725.1 Limisphaerales bacterium | reverse complement strand
GAATAGCTTCATTGGGATTCACCGGATTGAAGTTCGGCGGCGGGGTTGTCCCGATCGGCTCGACTCCGACTCCGGGGGGGAGCTTTCTGGAGGTCAGCGCGGCTCCGGGGTCCAAGTCTGTCACCGGCCTGGACCCAAGCCCCTTCTCGGTGTCCTTGTCACCCACACGCGTGGCGGAGCCGTGAATCGGCGTCACGTTCTTCGGGGTCTTCTTGCAGCCGGTGACGGCGACCACGGCAAGCAGGGTGAGTGCGGCAAGCTTGAGAAAGACGAAGCGTTTCATAATTTGTTTTCTGCTGGTAAAAATCTTCAGCGGGCCCACGCGGGCTGGGAGCAGTTTCCCAAATTCAGGGGCACATCCTTGACGCGCTTGGTGGGCACGTCAAGCAGAGACAGGGAAAACGGGCCGCCATCGCCGCGTTTGCAGAACATGAGCGTCCGCGAGTTTGGCGCCCATGTCGCGTCCTGACCGGAGACGAGCACCTGCACCTCGCCTCCGCTGGCGGGAACAATGCAAACGTCAAAGCCTCCTCGGCGCTGCGTGGTGAACGCGATCCACTTCCCGTCCGGCGACCAGTCCGGCTCGGTGGCGTTGAAGACGCCGGTGGTGACGATGCGCTGGGGCGTGCCGCCCTGGGCGGAGACACGGTAGAGCCGGGTCTGGCCGCCGTCACTGGACGCGTAGCAGATGCTCTGTCCATCCGGCGACCAGCACGGCGAAGAGACGCCTTCGGTCGCGTGCGTGAGCTGTTGCAGCCCGCGCCCGTGGATGTCCGCCACGTAAAGGTCGGGCCGTCCGCCCTTGCTCAGGACCATCGCCACGAGCCGGCCGCCGGGCGCAACCGCCGGGGACATGTTCGAGCCGCTGTAGCGCGCGACGATGTGCCGCTCGCCGGTGGCCAGGTTGTGCGAGAAAATGTCCGGGTTGTTGAGTTTGTAGGAGGTGTAGGCGAGCCACTGGCTGCCCGGCCCCCAGGAGGGCGAGGCGACAATGGCGTGGTCCGCCGTGACGGCGGATGCGTTGTGTCCGTCGTAATCGGCGATGAAAACCTCGCCGTTGCCGCCGGACGACTTGACCTTGAACGTCACCCGCGTCTGGGCGATGCCGCGCGTGCGGGTCAGCGCATACAGCACTTCATCGGCAAACGCGTGGGCGAGCTGGCGCGGATTCGCGCCGGTGTAAGCCTTGGAGAGCAGGTAGTTCTTGGCGCGGTCGGAGACGAAGCCTTCGAGGCGCGCGCCGTTGCTGCCATGCACCAGCGCGACCGCCTGCTCCGGGCTGACGATGGCGCAGCCGCCGACTTCGAGGTCGAAGCGGAGGGCACTGGCAACCTCCCCGGTGAAGCCGCTGAGCGAAATGGGAATGAGTTTCGAGGCGTCGTAGTCACGCTCCACCTTGAAGGTCGGGCTGGGCTGGGCGGCGACGGGCGTGGCGGCGAAGGCGGCGAGGGCGAGGGCAAACTGGCGGCGGTTCAAATTCATCCGGTGGTGCGTTTGGCTTTGAGGTTGAAGTCGATGTTAAAGGTTCGTTGCGATTCCCGGAAACTCGCCGGGAACGGCTCGAACTGAATTACCTTTTGAAGCGTTTCCCGCACCGACTTGTCAATCGCGCCGTTGCCGCTGGGCCTGGCCACGCGCCACTCCAGCACCCGCCCGCTGCGCGCCACGGTGACGGTGACTCCCACGACAGACAGCGAGTCAGTGAGATTGGGCGGGACCAGCCACGCCCGCTCGTAGATGTGGACCATCATCTGGCCGTAATCGAGAAAGGCCAGCGCATTCGGTCCGCCGCCGGCATCAATGTGAATGTCCACCGGCGAGGAAAGCCCGCCCGGAATGCCGCCGAGAATGGAGTTCACCTTCGCGACGCGCTGCAGATGGGCCTGTTGTGCTGCCTTCGCCGCTGCGGCGGCCTGGGCGCGCTCCTCGTCCTGCTCGCGCTGCCTGGCTTTCGCCTCCTCTTCCGTGCGCCGGGACTTCAGGTGTGTTGTGTCGGCCAGCTTGATGGCCGGCTTGGTGGAGGTCTTGGTATTTTTCGGCGAGGGCTCCGACTCCGTGTCCTTCGCCTTTTTGGCATCCCGCTTGGTCGGGGCTTCCTTGCCTTTCGGCGTGATGGCCAGCGGACGCGGGTCAACCTTGGTCGTCTTGGGGGCCGGCTCCTTGACGGTCTCGCGCTTCGGCGTTTCCTTCACCACTTTCGGGGCCGGCGCGGGCGCGGGTTTTTGCACCACCCTGGGAGGCTCGGCCGGCTTGGGCGCGGGGGGAGCCGGCGTGGGTGGCGGCGTGACGGGCGTGGGGACGGAGGGAGCCGGCGCTGCGAGGGGTGCGCTGGGAGCGGCCACGGGGGCGGGCGGAGCCTCGGCCTTGCGCAGGGCGGCGTCGAGCATATGGGCGGGAATGAGGTTGATGGTCGGCGCGTTCGCCTGAGGCCGCTCCGGGAGGAACGCGGGCGCGACGCAGATGATCACGGCCAGCAGCGCGTGCATCGCCGCCGAGGCGAGAAGGCATTTGGTCTGGAGACGCCGGTTCACTCGGTCAATGGATTGGAATACGCCCGCTCAAATTCACCCGCAAACGGACGTTGGACGGAAAAGGCCGCCGCGTGCTCCCGGCTGTTTCTCCGGCAGGCCGCTGGTTGCTGAAAGCTGCCTGCGGCATCAACGACGCAGTTCGGTGTTGAAGCTCACCTGGGTCATGCCGCGCCGGGTGCAGCGGTCGAGCAGTTGCATCGCGTAGTCGAGCTTGCCGTCCCGGTCGCCCCGCACGCGGATGATGAGGTTCGGGTTCGCATGGAAATCAACGACGAGCTGGGCCTCGATCTGGTCGAGCGTCATGGGACGCTTTTGGAGACGGTAGTTTCCGGCGCGGTCAATCTCCACGGTGCGGATGTCCTCGGCCTTCGGCGGGCGGGCCTGGTCGGGGCGCATGCTCTGCCCGGGGAGGTTCATGGTGAGCGAGCCTTCGAGCATCGGCGTGGTGATGACGAAGATGATAAGCAGCACGAACGCGAGGTCGAGCAGCGGCGTGATGTTGATCTCGCTCAACGTCACCAGGGAATTGCGCTGGGAGAAACGTCTCATCGGCTAAACCGGGGGAACTGCCGTGTTCGGAGGCGGCAAGTGTGGCTCGGGGAGTGAGTGATAGACCAGCCACAAGACCAGCCCGACAATCAACAGCACGCCCACCCTGCGCAGAAGGCGCTTCTGCTTCCGGTTGAGACGCCGGGGCTTCCATCTCTCCCGCGCGAACAGGTTCGGGCGCAACTGCTGATGGCATCCGGCACAGCGGCTCGCCGTGCGGGGGTTCTTGGCCTTGCACTTGGAGCATTTGATCCACAGATGCGATTCACAAGAGGAACAGGTGACGGCCTCACGGTCGCTATACTTCCCGCACTCCGGGCAGTGGACCGGTGCATCCGCCTGCGGCCTTGGTGCCGGGGAGATCGGTGCCGGATTGTCACTCATCCTTCAAAAACTCCGTTTCCAGCTTGGACGCCAGTTCCTGTGCGAAGTTGTCCAGCTCGACCGTTTGAACCCGGAGGTTATGAACGAGCCAGTTGTAACCGAACATCGAGGGGATCGCCACCAGCAGGCCGGCGACGGTGGTGACGAGCGCGGCGGCGACGCCCGGGGCCATCGCCGCGAGGTCCGCGCGCTGCGCCTGCGCCACGCCGGCAAAGGTGTCCATCACGCCCCAGACCGTGCCGAGGAGGCCGAGGAACGGCGCACCGCTGACCGCCAGCGCCAGCAGGATGATGCCGGACTCGAGCTCAAGCGACTCCCGCGCCACCGCGCTTTCAAGCGTGCGCTTGATGTGCTCCATGGACTTGAGCGAGACGTGCTTTTTCCGCGAACCATCCGGCTGCTTGAGACGCGCCTCCATCTCCACGCAACCCTCCTGATACACCGTGAAGAGCGGGCAGCCCTCGACCTGCACGCGCCGGTCGTGGATGTCGAGCGCCGCCTTCTGGCCGCGAAATTCGGACATGAACAGCTCGTTGAGCCGGCGCGCGCGGCGCATCTGGAGGCTCTTGGAAACCATGACGGACCACGCGAACATCGAGAAGATCACCAGCAGGCCGATGATGACCTTCGCCTCGATGGTCGCCTTCTCCCAGATGTAGCCGAGCTGGGAATTCGTCCCCGCGGCAAGCAGGTAAAGCGGCGTGTTCATGGAGCAAAAGCAACCGAAACCAAACGGTGGTGATGGTGTAACGTCCGGCACAGGCGCGGTCAAAACAAACGTGGTGCGGCCGGCCGAAATCTTGCGCCCCCCGGCGGGCGCTCTCCGGTTGGACACCCGCATTTCCGCCTGCTAGCATCCGCCCGCATGAACTTCCTGGTCACCGGCGGCGCCGGTTTCATCGGCTCCCATGTGTGCGAGCGGCTGCTGCGCGAAGGTCATGCCGTCTGCGCGTTCGATGACCTGAACGACTTCTATGCGCCCGCGCTCAAGCAGGCCAACGTCCGCGACCTCCAGTCGCTTGCCCTGCCGTTCACGTTCGTCCACGGCGATCTGACCGATCCCGCCGCGGTGGAGGAGGCTTTTGCCTCCGCGCAGTTCGACCAGGTCATTCATCTTGCCGCCCGCGCAGGCGTGCGGCCCAGCCTCCAGCAGCCCGCGCTCTACCAGCGCGTGAATGTCGAGGGCACGGTGAACCTCCTCGAAGCCGCGCGCACACGGAAGGTCCGCAAAGTCACCATCGCCAGCAGCTCGTCGGTCTATGGCGTGAACGCGAAGGTGCCGTTCAGCGAGGCCGACCCCATCTTCAGCGCCATCTCGCCCTACGCCGCCAGCAAACTCGCGTGCGAAGCCCTCGGTCACACCTACCATCACGTCTATGGCATGGACATCGCGATGCTGCGCTTCTTCACGGTGTATGGCCCGCGCCAGCGGCCGGACCTCGCGATCCACAAGTTCGCGTCGCTCATCAGCGCGGGGAAGCCGATCCCCGTCTTCGGCGACGGTTCGACGGCCCGCGATTACACCTACGTGACCGACACGGTGGACGGCGTCCTGGCCTGCACGCGGCAGGAGTTCGGCTTCGACATTTTCAACCTTGGCGAATCGCAGACCGTGCGTCTGGACTACCTGATTTCACTGCTGGAGAAGGCTCTTGGAAAGGAGGCGGACATCGACCGCCAGCCGCCCCAGCCGGGCGATGTGCCCATCACCTACGCGGACATTTCCAAGGCGCAGGCGAAGCTCGGCTACCAGCCGGCCGTGAAGATCGAGGCGGGCATCCCGAAGTTCGTGGAGTGGTTTCTCGCCGCGCGGAAATGAGGACTCCGGAAACCTGCCCCAACTGCGGCGCGGACGTGCCGCGCGACGCACTGTCCTGTCCCGGGTGCGGTGCGGACGAGAAAACGGGCTGGAACGACCGCGCCACCGGCCAGCGGCTGGACCTCCCGGATGACGAATTCAACTACGACGAGTTCGTGAAGGAGGAGTTTGGCGGGCAACCGGACAGCCGCGCGAAAACCCGGGGCGTGAGCTGGCTCTGGTGGGCGGTGGCGGTGTTCCTCGCGCTGGCCTTCGGGTTCGCGTATTTCCGCTGACAGCCTTCGCTCGAATTCCTAGCTTTCCGTCATGCGAATCTACCTCTGGATCGGCCTCGGCAGCGCGCTGGGCGGGATGCTGCGCTACTGGCTGTCGGGCGTGATCGCGCGCCAGTATGGCGAAACCTTTCCGTGGGGCACGCTGGTCGTGAACGTGACCGGCTCATTCATCATCGGGTTCTTCGCGACGCTGACGCAGCCGGACGGACGCTGGCTGGTGCAGCCGGCGGGCCGCATCTTTTTCATGGTCGGCGTCTGCGGTGGCTACACGACCTTTTCCTCGTTCAGCCTGCAAACCCTCCAGCTCATGCGCGAAGGCCAATGGCTCTACGCGGGGCTGAACACGCTCCTGTCCGTCGCTCTTTGCCTGCTGGCCGTGTGGTTCGGGCATTTCCTCGCACAGCTCCTCAACCGGTGAACTCCCATGAAAATCCCTGAAAACGGCAAGCTCCTCCGCATCTTCATCGGCGAAAGCGATTCCTGGCAGCACCAGCCGCTCTACGAAGTCATCGTCCTCAAGGCCCGCGAACTCGGCCTGGCCGGCGCGACGGTGCTGCGCGGCCCGATGGGCTTTGGCGCGAGCAGCCGCCTGCACACGGCCAAGATTCTCCGTCTCTCGGAGGATCTTCCCGTCGTCATCGAGATCGTGGACAGCGAGGAAAACATCAGCCGGCTGCTGCCGGTGATCGACACGATGATCGGCGACGGACTGGTGACCCTGGAGGATGTGCGCGTGCTGAAATACCGCGGCGGGTCCGGCGTGCCGCCAGCCTGAGCCGGAACGATGCAATTGGGGCGACAGGAGCGCGGCATTCATGCCGCAGAAACGCCCGCCACAGCCAGGGCTCGCGTTTGCACCTGCGCCGGCTGCCGCCCGAACCGTTTGGTTCGTTCGCGCGGATGGCTCGGAAGTTCATCAACCTCCTTTGAATTCCACACTGCTGCGGCATGAATGCCGCGCTCCAACTGCATCGTCCCGGCTGAGCCCTGCGCTCAGGGCTTGGGCGGTGTGGAAGCCCCGTAGTTGAACAGCTTCCGTTCCTTGATGATCTGTGCCACGGCGGGCGGAACCGCGCCTTCCCAGGCGGGATCGCCCGCGCGGATCTGGCCAAGCACATCACGCGAAAAAATGGGCAGGCACCGCTCGTCGAAGTCCCGGAGGCTCTCGATGAGGCGGTTCTCGACGAGGTAGGCGTAGAGATGCTGCAGGTGCGGCGCGACACACAGGTTGGCTGCGGTGATGAGCGCGCCGGTCTTGGCCTCGCGCAACGGATAGACGTAGAGCTTGAGGTCGTTTTTGAAGAGCCGGCCGAAACTTTCCAGGATGCCGCCGTCGAGGTCCGAGTAATACTTCTCCTCGAAAATCTCCCGGAGCGTCGGCACGCCCATCACGATGCCGATCATCTTCTTCGTGTGCCGGAACAGATAGGCGGCCAGCCGGTGATATTCGCCGTAGTTGGAAATGAGCACGTTCTTGCCCAATGCGGCGAGGATGTCGACGCGATCAAGGAAATCCTTGTGGTCGATGCGGTCGCCGTCGATGAGGTTTTTCAACGTCATCTCCATCAGCACGGTGACCTCCTCGCCCTGCACCTCCGGCTCCTGCACGAAGAGGCTGGTGGCGCACTCCAGCATGTCCAGCGTCGTGGTGGTGACCGGGCGGAAGCTGCCGCGGTCAACGATGATGGACTTCTTGTAAAGCACGTCGGCGGGCTGCACGACCTCGCCGTTGGCCAGAAACATCGCGGCCTTCGTCAGCCCGCGCTGCACGAGCTCCAGGGCCATCACCCGGTTGTCCACGCCTTGGAACGCCGGGCCGGTGAACTTGATCATGTCCACCTCCACGCGGTCTGCGGTGAGGTTTTCGAGCAGCGCGTCCAGCAGCGCCCCGGGATCGGAATGGTAAAGCGCGCCGTGGACGAGGTTCACGCCGATGATGCCGAGGGCCTCCTGTTCCTGGAGGTTTTCCGGGTCCAGCAGGCGCACATGGATGATGATTTGAGACGGCTCACCCAGCGGTTCCGTCTGAAAACGCACCCCGAGCCAGCCCTGCGCCTCCATGTCCTTCCGGGAGGAATAGCTCCGTGCCGCGACCGTGTCGGCGAAGACGAAAAACTTGGTGTTGGCCCCGCGCTTCTGGGCGAGGCGCTCGACGAGCAGCCCATACTCGCGATCCAGCATCGCCGTGAGCCGCTGACGGCTGACGTAACGGTCGCACGGGCCGTAGATGGCGTCGCTGATCGTCATGTCGTAGGCCGACATCGTCTTGGCGATGGTCCCCGACGCGCCGCCCACGCGGAAAAACCAGCGCGCCACTTCCTGTCCCGCCCCGATCTCGACAAACGTTCCGTATTTCGACGGGTCGAGGTTGATCTGCAGCGCCTTCTGGTGTGTGTCCACTGTGTCGCGTTCCATGACTCAAGGAAGTTTTTCCGGGATCAATGACCGGAGACTAGCGCAAGGCGACCGGGGCGGGAGTTCTTTTTTTGCTGCGCTCCGGAGCGGTCTCACTTCGCCCCCTCCTGCTCCTTTTCGGTCACCAGCAATTCCTGCATCTGCCGCTGCACCATCGAGCGCAGCAGCGTGGCTTCGATCACGCTCAGGCCCGCCGTGGCACAGTCCACCGTGAAGGCCGGCAGCCACAAATCACTCTCCACGCGGTAGCCAAACTCGCGCCGCACACGCCGCTCCATGTCATCCATGTGACCCGCGCCGAAGAAGATGCTGATGCTCGCGGGCGGCGCCGGGCGCTTCAACTCGGCGCGCAGATCACGCAGGACGGCGTCGTTGCGGACATGGATGAGCACCTCCATCATCCGCTGCATGTCCTCCGGCAGACCCTTCATCCGCGAGAGGTCGCCACGAATGCTGCCCAGCGCCTCGATCAGCGCGAGCTTGGTCATCGCGCGGAGCTTGGGGTTGCCGCCCACGAGCTTGAACCCGGTCTTGAGCAGCGTGCCAAAGAGCGAGTTGCCTTCCATCGCCTTGAGCAGCTGGTCGAACGCCTCGTTCTTGCGCTTCTCCACCGGCGCGTCCGGCCCGGCGGGTTCATCGGTTTTGACCATCAAATCATGCAGCTCGCCCACCGAAAGGTCGCTGTTGCGGAAATTCGTGCGCGCGTAGTTGACCGCTTCGAGCTGGAACACGAGGCCGAGGGATTCCGCCAGATCCTTTTGCAGCGAGGTGTGCTCGCCGGGGTTCGCCGCCGGGGCCGGGGCTGGAGCCTCCGCCGTTGCGGCAGGTGTGGAGTTGGTCGCCGTCTTCTCCACAACAACCCGGTTCGTGTCCGCGACGACGCGCCCGGCGTGAATGCCCTCGAAGAGCACGAGCGCCTGACCGTCCAGGTGCTTCTGAAGTTCGCGGAAGTAGTTCGTCTCCCCGATGTGCGACGCCCCCGTGAGCCAGATGACCGGGCCGACGCCATTAGTCGGCACCAGCTTCCGCACCGCCACCTGCAACTCCACCGCGCCGGTCGCGCCATTGGTCACGCGCATGAACGGTTCAACGGCAAACCGCGCGCGAACGACGGGAGGCTTGTTTGTCGGGACGGTCTGGGCGCAGGCCAGATGAACGAAGACCAGCGATCCAAGCGCGAAGAGCGACGCCCGCCCGCCCGCCCGCAACGCGCAACGCGCCGCCCGATAAAATCGAACGGACTTG
>JBAYGL010000196.1:0-9308 GCA_041666725.1 Limisphaerales bacterium | reverse complement strand
TCTGATGCTCGTGTTCATTGCGATCATGATGCTGTCACGCATCGAGGATACATTTAACGACATCTGGGGCGTGAACCGCGGGCGCGGCTGGTTTGCGCGGGTCACGCAGTATTGGGCGGCCCTTACACTTGGACCCGTTCTGCTGGTCATGGTGGTGGGGCTGACTTCCAGCACGGAATTTGCGGGCTTCCACGAGAGGCTTGCGCAGATGCCCCTGGGCATCGGGGCTGTAACGGCGTTCCTCTTCAAGTTCCTGCCCTTCGCTCTGTTGAGCCTGGGTTTCGCGAGTTTTTATGCACTGCTCCCGGCGACCAAAGTTGACTGGAAGGCCGCACTGGTGGGGGGGATCGTCGGCGGTTCACTCTGGCAGTTGAACAACCTTCTGAG
This sequence comes from Limisphaerales bacterium, assembly GCA_041666725.1. Classification (GTDB taxonomy): domain Bacteria; phylum Verrucomicrobiota; class Verrucomicrobiia; order Limisphaerales; family SXTU01; genus SXTU01. The sequence continues at coordinate 8,921 of JBAYGL010000196.1, read as the reverse complement.
CGTGCTCTACGTCTCGCGCATCGTTTCCAACAACAAGGTCTATGGGAGCCTGGGCATGGTTCCGGTGGTGATGATCGGCCTCTATTTCTCCTGGCTCATCCTGCTGTTTGGCGCACAGGTGGCCTACAGCTTTCAGAACCGGCGCGCTTACTTTCAGGAGCGGCAGGTGGAGAGCCTCGACCAGCGCAGCCGGGAATTCATCGCATTGCGATTGATGGTGGAGGTGGCCCGGCGGTTTCAGTCCGGTGAGAAGCCGCCAAGCGGTTCTGTCCTGGCCGAGTTGTTTGGAGTGCCCACGCGTCTGACCGGAAAAATCCTGACATCACTCACGAGCGCCCGGCTGCTCACGGAAAGCAACCAGGGCGAGCCCGCCTATGTGCCGGCCCGTCCGTTGGAGCAGATGACCTGTCACGATGTGCTTCAGGCGCTGCGCGTCGCCCCGAACGGCGGCCTGGCAATGCGCCCGGATGCCACGCGTGAGCCGGTGCGCCTGCATTACGAACGAATACAAGCGCTGGAGCAGGCTGCCGCGAAAAACGTCACACTGGCCGCATTGGCGGCGGAAGCAGCCGCGGTCGGTCATTCCCAGGGAGAATCTCCCGCCGTATCAGGCCGCTGAAAACGAGCTCGAATCGGGGCTTGGCAGGGCAGGGATGCGTTTCTAGCATGATGCCGTGCTCTCCTTCTTGAGAATCTTCGGCGTGACCGTGGCGGCGGTTTGGTTTGGGTCTGCGATCTTCTTCACCTTCTTCGTCGGGCCGGCGTTTTTCAGCAAGGCGATGACGGATGTGTTCCGCCCGCCCTACAACGGCATGGTCGCTGAACTGGTGATTGGTCGCTATTTCATCCTTCACTACATCTGCGGCTTCCTGGCCCTGGCCCATATCGTCGCGGAATGGATTTACTCCGGAAAGATCGTCCCCCGGGCCACACTCTGGCTCGTTGGCAGCGTGCTGGTCATCAGCCTGATCGGCGGCCTCGTGATCCAGCCCAGGCTGCAGCGGCTTCATCAGGTCAAGTATGCGGAACACTACCGGGATGGCCGGGGAAACCCGATGGCATCCACGGCGACCGAGCGGGAGTCGGCGGCGAAATCCTTCGGCACGCTGCACGGTGTCTCGCAGGGGATGAACCTGGTCATGCTCCTGGCACTCTGGCTTTACCTCGCCCGTGCCATCAACACCGGCGAGCCCGCGCGCTTCGTTTCGCCGATCAACAAGTTCGGCCTTGATAAACTGAGGTAGGAAAGCCCGCGCTTGCCTTGCGTCGCGCGTTGATTATCATGTCAACCATGCGACCGAGCTTGTTTGACGCCACCACCCATGAACGCCTTTCTGACCTGGGGCAGCGCGTGCTCAATGGCGGACAGATTGACCGAAGCGAGGCCCTCTGGCTTTTCCAACTCGAGGACGCCGCCGACATCTTCGAGCTGATGGCCTGGGCCAATCGCATCCGCGGGCACTACAAGGGCAACAGGATTCATCTTTGCTCCATCGTCAACGCCAAGGCCGGCGCGTGCTCCGAGAACTGCAGCTTCTGCGCACAGTCAGCCTTCCATCAAACCGCCTCCCCGCGTTACGGCTTCGTGGACCCTGAACCGGTTCAGAACGCCCTTTCTGAAGCGCAGAAGAACAATGTGACCGCCGTCGGCCTTGTCGCGGCGTGGCGCGGCCTCAACGAAGGTCCGATGCTCGACGAAGTCTGCGACCGCATCAGCGAAATGAAGGCCAGCGGCAAGTCCCGCCCTGACGCCTCGCTCGGCCTCATCAAGAACCAGCGCGTGGCCGACCGCCTCAAGGCCGCCGGTCTGGAGTGCTACGGCCACAATCTCGAAAGTTCCCGTCGCTTCTTTCCGCAGACATGCTCCACGCACACCTACGACGACCGTCTCGAAACGATCGGCTACCTGAAGGAGGCGGGCATCAAGATATGTTCCGGCGGCATCATCGGAATGGGCGAGACGCGTGAAGATCGCTGCGATCTCGCCCTCTCCCTGCGCGAGATCGGAGCGAACGTCTGCCCGGTGAACATCCTCAACCCCATCCCCGGCACGCCGTTCGAGAAGAATCCGCCGCTGCCGCCGATGGAAATTCTCAAGACCATCGCCTGCTTCCGTTTTGTCCTGCCACGCCAGGAAATCATGATCGCCGGCGGGCGCACGGTGAATTTACGTGACCTTCAGAGCATGATTTTCGCCGCCGGGGCGAGTGCTCTCATGGTGGGCAACTATCTCACCACCTTGAATCAGTCGGTCGAAAAGGACCTTCAGATGCTCAAGGACCTGGGCCTCGACCCCAATTGGGAAGGCCACGATTTCGCCGATCAGGAGGAGACGGGCTGTGGCTGCGGCAAGGAAACCTGCGAGGCTGAAGCGGTCTCGGCTTGAGTGCCTGCCGGCGGCGATCAAAGCCTGTTAGATGCGGTAGTGCCGCGCCTCCCCGGCCCGGATGCCGGGATGCACCAAGACGGGAGCCCGGCACACTGAAACCGCCCTGAACCTTTTGCCGCCGGGACAGGGGATCACTTGAACATCTTGTTCTTCGCGTCGCCGCCGCTCAGGACGTAGGCCGCAAGGTCCAATATCTCCTCTTGCTTGAGCATGTTGAGAAGACCCTCGGGCATGGGCGAAACCTTGGAAGGCTCCATCTTCACGACCTGCTTGCGATCCACGCCTACGCGCTGGTTCGGGTCGGTGAGGTCGGTGTTCACCTGCACGGTGTCGCCGTTGAGATTCACGATGATGCCGGTGACCGTTTCGCCATCGGTCTTGGTCAGGACCACGGGAACGAACTGCTCGTTGATCTCCTTGCTCGGGTTGATGATCTGGTCGAGGAAGTCGTGCGCGTTGTAGCGCGCGCCCGCGCCGCTGAGGTCGGGGCCCGTCATGCCGCCCTCGTTGCCGAAACGGTGGCAGGCGAAGCACGCCGCGGCACCGAACATCTTGCGCCCGTTCTCAAAGCTGCGGCCCTTCATCCCCGCAGCGGCTGCGGCGGAAAGTTCTTCAAGCTTCCATTCCTTGACCATCGTGCGCCCGGCGAACGCCTCGGCGAGCGCTTCCAGCGGCGATTTTCTCACCGGCTTTCTGGCAAGGACGTCGGCCAGCGCAGTCTTCTCGGCTGGGGTCAGCGTGGCCTCGGAGTCGTTGCGGATGAACTCGATGAACTTCTCGAAGCTCGCGCCGCCACGGTAGTTCGCGGCACGGAGGAACCAGTTGAACTGCTCCGTGCGCAGCGCGGTGGTCCAGCCCGTTTTCAACATGCGAAGCGACCGGGCGTATTCCATCTGCTCCTCCTGGCCCGGAGCGTGCCTGAGCGCGGCCATGCCCTTGGCGGCTACGTTCGGCGACTGGAGGGCGACGAGCGTTTCGCAGAGCACCCAGTTCAACTGGAAGTTCTCCGCCGGGAAGAGCGGGTCGAGCTTGGCAACGATCCGCCGTGCCGTGGCGTCGTCGGGCTTGCCGGAACGGACAAGGCAAATCTGGTAGGTGCGGACAAGCGCGAGGCGCTGTTCCTGGTTGAGCTTCTTCCAGTCCAGCCTGTCCAGCGCAGCGTAAATTTTTGAGGCCATTGCCGGGTCGACGGGTTGGTCGGTGGGCTTGCGGTGCTGTGGGTCAACGCCCGTGATGCGTGCGAGGCCGAGAAGGGCCTCGAGTTGTTTGGCCGGATCCTTCTCGGTGAGCGCCCGGGCGGACCAGGTCGCGGCGGGCTGCCATTCCAGCGCGACGCGTGCGGCCCAGCGAAGATAGCGGTCGCTGCTGCCGAGATGCGGCCAGGCGGCGCTGACGGCCTGCGGGTCGGCCTTGCCGTGGAAGGCTTCGAGAGAATGGCGGAGTGCGCGGGCCTTCGCGGCGAGCGGGTCGGTCGCGGGCTTCTCGGGGGCGGTGGATTCCTTGCCGGTGTAAGTCACGCGATAGAGCCCGGACTGCACCTTGCGTCCACCGATGGCGAAATACATCGCTCCATCCTGCGGATGGATGACGGCGTCGGTCAGCGGCAGCGGCGCGCCGGAGAGGAATTCTTCACGGGTGGCGGTGTAACTCGAACCTTCAGGCTTGAGATGGACGGCGTAGAGCTTGCCCCAGCTCCAGTCGAGGATGAAGAACGCTTCCTGATACTTGGCGGGGAACTTCGCGCCGTAGCCGAAGGTCACGCCGGTGGGCGAACCGGGGCCGATGTTGATGACCGCGCCGAGGCTGTCCGGATACCACTCGGGGCGCTTGCCCGCGCCGTTGCGCCATCCGTATTCGCTGCCGCTGGTGACGTGGTTGACGCGTGTCGGGCGATACCAGGGCGTGTTGAAGTCATACTCCATGTCGGCGTCGTAGGTGAACAGCTCGCCGTCGTGGTTGATCGCCGCATCGAAGATGTTGCGGTAGCCGTTGGAGTAAACTTCGAAGTGCTTCCCGTCGAGCGACACGCGGTAGATGATTCCGCCGGGGGCCAGCACGTCGCGCATGAAGCCGCGACCGTCGGGCATCCGTGGCAGGAGGTGGTCCTCACCCCAGGCCAGCGGAACTTTCGACGAGTCGAACGCGGTCGGTTTTGTGCCGTTGCCGGTGATGAGGAAAAGCGACTTGCCGTCGGGTGCCGGAACAATGGCGTGGACGCCGTGATCGCCGCGGGCCTGCATCTCGCGGAGCACCTCAACCTTGTCGAGTGTGTCATCCCCCTTCGACGAGGTGACGCGGTAGAGGCCGCTGGGCATCTTGTTGTCGTAGCTGTTCACCGCCACATAGAGGCCGTTGTTGAACCAGAGCAGCCCGTTCGCACCGGAGATGGCCGCGGGGATCTTCTCAATCTTCGCCGGATCGAGCCGCTGGCCGGGAGCGGGCGGGGCGAAGCGGAACAACCCGCCGTATTGGTCGCTGGCGATGATGCGCCCCTTGCCGTCGGTGCAGAGGTTGATCCACGAGCCCTGCTCCTCGGCTGGCACGGAGTAGAGCAGTTCAATTTTGAAGTCCTTGAGCGTCTTGATTCGGATGACGGGTGTGGCCTTGTTCTCGTTCACCGCGAGACCGGCGTTTGGGGCGGGGGCTTTTTTCGCGGCCTTTTTCCCGGGCTTCGCGTTTTGGGCGGTGGCCGGGAGGAGTCCCAGTGCTGCGGCGAGGACGGTGCAACGGAGCAGATGTGTCATAAAATGTCGGGCGATTAGAGCAGAAGTTTAATGGAGAGCAACCAGGGAGTTGGGCGGGCGCGGAGTCTTCCCTGGTAAATGCGGGATTGCATTGGAGCCCGTCGTTTTTATTCTCTGCCCACTCCTCCGTTTGAACGAACAGGGAAACCAATCCGCCTCCAGCGCCTGGCGTCCGGCCCGCCAGATCAGCGTCTTTGGCTTGCGTCACCCGCTGGTGCCGGTCGCGCTCGCCTACGTCGCGGGCATCCTGCTGGGCTGGCGCTGGCCGCTGCCGCTCGCGGGATTGTTTGCGGTGGGGCTGTTCCTCGCGGGCCTCGCAGTCGCGGTTCCAGGGTGGCGCGGCTGGCTGCTCTGGCCGCTGCTCGTCGGCACCGGGTGGGTGAACATGGTCCGGCACGACGCGGTGGTGTCGGCGTGGGATTTGCGCGTCACCGCCGCCGGCAGGCCGGAACTCGTGACGCTGCGAGCGCGGCTGGCGGAGACGCCCACGCTCCGCGCCTTCGTGCGGGACGAGCAGGAATCCTGGCGCGCGCACGCACTGGTCGAGGTCGAGGCCATACAGCGGCGCGGAGAGTGGCAGCCGGCCAATGGCCTCGTTGCCGTCGTGACGCCGGGAGTGCTGTCGTCGAACTGTTTTGCCGGGCGCAGGGTGGAGCTAACGGGCATCCTGCGGTTGCCGCCGGGCGCGCCGGCGGCGGGGCTGTTCGACTATCGCGCCTTCCTTGCGTGGCAGGGGATTTACTTTCAACTCCGGTGCGCGGACACCAACGACTGGCGGCTCATCGAGACTGCGGGCCCGCCCGCGCAGCCGCCGGTGACCGACCGTTTCCTCGCGTGGTCGCAGCGCACGCTGGCGCGCGGCCTGCCGGTCGAGGACGAGGAGCTGCGCCTGCTCTGGGCCATGACGCTGGGCTGGAAAACCGCCCTGACGGACGAGGTATCCGAGCCGTTCATGCGCTCGGGGACGATGCACATCTTCGCGATCAGCGGCCTGCACATCGCGCTCATCGCGGGCATTCTCGTGGCCGTCCTGCGTGCGGCGCAGCTCCCGCGCGGCGCGTGCGGGGCCGTCATCGTTCCGGTCATCTGGTTCTACACGGCGGCAACGGGCTGGCAGTCCTCGGCCATCCGCTCGACGATCATGATGACGGTCATCATTGCGGGCTGGTCGCTTCGCCGGCCCGGCAACCTGCTCAATTCGCTGGCCGCGTCCGGTTTCATCATTTTGCTGTGGGAGCCAAGCCAGCTCTTTCAAGCCAGCTTCCAGCTCTCGTTCTTCGTCGTCCTGAGCATCGCGCTGCTGCTGCCGCCGTTTGAAAACTTCCGCCAGCGTCTGCTTCAGACGGATCCCTTTCTGCCGGACGAGTTGCGTCCGCGCTGGCAGCGCTGGCTCGACTGGCCGGTGCGCACCGTGACCACCAGCCTTGCCACCTCGCTGGCCGCGTGGCTTGGCTCGCTGCCGCTCATCGCGTGTTACTTCCACCTCTTCACGCCCGGCAGCCTGTTCGCAAACCTCATCGTCGTGCCCTTGAGCGGCGGCGCGCTCATGTGCAACCTCGGCGCGCTGGTCTGCGGCGACTGGCTGGCGTGGGCCACCGACGCCTTCAACCACTCCGGCTGGCTGTTCATGCGGGGCATGATTTGGTTCAGCAAGTGGACCATCACGCTGCCCGGGGCGTTCTGGCATGTCCGCACGCCGACGGAGTTTGAGTTCCTGGCGTTCTATGTCGCCGTCCTGTTTCTGGTCACCGGCTGGCTGTGGACGCCGGGTCGGCGTCGTTGGTCGTGGGGAATTTTGCTGGCCTTCGCCGGCGTCTGGATCGCCGGAGAATTTCGCACACGCGACGTCGTGACGCTGACGGTGGTGGGGCAGGGGACCGGCGTCGTGCTTTGCGACGCACCGGGCCATGACCGCGATCTGCTGGTGGATTGCGGCAGCGAGTCCGCCGCGAACTTCGTCGTGAAACCGTTTCTTCGCGCGCAGGGCATCAACCGGCTGGCGAACGTCGCGCTAACGCATGGCGACCAGCGGCGCGCGGGCGGCTTCCCGCTTGTCTCCGCCGAGTTCCAACCGCAGATGACGTTCACCACCCCGGCACGCCTGCGCTCGCCCGCTTATCGCAACGTGCTCGCCCAGCTCGCCGCAGAACCCTCGCGTTGGAAGACGGTGTCGGCGGGCGCACAGGTGGCGGGCTGGGATGTGCTGCATCCCGCCGCCGGAGATCGGTTTACCCGCGCGGACGACGTCGCGCTCGTGTTGCGCGCCGAGTTCCACGGGCTGCGCGTGCTGTTGCTGTCCGAACTCGGCGCGGTGGGACAACGCGCGCTGCTGGTCCGGCAGCCCGACTTGCACGCGGACATCGTCGTTGCCGGGATGCCTGAGCACGGCGAGCCGCTCGGGGCTGAACTGCTGGCGGCGATCCACCCGCGCCTCATCCTGCTGGCCGACGCGGAGCATCCGGTGAGCAAGCGTGCGAAGCCCGCCCTTTGTGCGCGTCTGTCGCAAACAGGCGTGCCGGTGGTGCGGCTGACTGAAACCGGCTCGTTGACCCTGCGGTTCACGCCGGATGGCGTGGCGGTATCAACGGTCGAGGGCGTGGTGCTGTTGCGTTGGGAACCGGAAGGGCGCTCTCGATGAAGACCTCAGCGGCCTTTCTCCCTCACCTCGTTCCTCTCCCGCTGGGAAGAGGAGGCCACGCAGTTCGCGTCCCTGTCACACCGGGAGCGTGCGGTGACACGAGCGGCCCACCTGCGCGACCCTACCGCCCGCAGCACTGCTTGTATTTCTTGCCGCTGCCGCAGGGGCAGGGGTCGTTGCGGCCCACTTTCGGGCCGCTGCGGACGGGCTTGGCCCTGGACATGGCGTCGGCGGCTTCGCTCACCATGTCGGAGGCGTTGCCTTTTACAGGCGGCTGCGGGCCGCCGTAGGGGGCGATGTCGGAGTGGCTGGCGACGGTCGGGAGGTTCTTCAGGAAGTTCTCGAACGCCATCATGCTCGAGGCGCTGCGGAAGATGTTGTGGCAGATCTCGGTCTTGATGTTGACCATCAGCTCGTCGAAGAGCGTGAAGGCCTCCGCCTTGTATTCGATGAGCGGGTCGCGCTGGCCGTAGGCGCGCAGGCCGATGCTCGTGCGCAGCGAGTCCATGTTGTAGAGGTGCTCCTGCCACAGCTTGTCGATCGCGGTGAGGACGATGTAGCGCTCGACGTTCTTGAGGGCCTCGGCGTCCTCGAACTGGATCTTCAGGTCGTAGGCGTCGCGCACGGACTTGGCGATGTGGTGGCACACGGCGAACTGCGCGGCGCTCAGGCCGTCAAAGGCGGAGCCGGGCACGGGCAGCTCGCCGCCATCCTCCGCCGTCTTGAGAATCTTCTCCTCCGGGATGCCGATGGGGAAGTTGAGGTTCACCCAGTCGGCGAGGCCGCGGATGTTCCATTCGGAGATTTCGGTCTCGCTGGAGGTGAATTCGTCCACCTTCGCGATGACGACTTCCTCCATGATGTCCATGAGGCGGTCGCGCACTTCGTCGCCCCGGATGATTTCGTTGCGGAAACCGTAAACGATCTCGCGCTGCTTGTTCATCACGTCGTCGTATTCGAGCGTGCGTTTGCGTGCCTGGAAGTTGTGCTGCTCGACGCGCTTCTGCGCGGTCTGGATGGAGCGGTTCAGGAGCGGGTGTTCGAGTTCCTGGCCTTCCTCGAGGCCGACGCGTTCCATGACCTTCACGATCTTGTCGGAGCCGAAGAGGCGCATGAGGTCGTCTTCGAGCGCGATGAAGAAGTGCGAGGA
>JBAYGL010000195.1:0-9327 GCA_041666725.1 Limisphaerales bacterium | reverse complement strand
GCGACGCCATGGGCACGCGCACGCAGATCGTGGGCCTGAGCCGCCTGCAGTCCATGGAGGCTCCCATGGCTCCCGATGACGACTTCCCCGACGACATGTTCACGCTGGGCGACCTGCTCGCCAGCGAGGCGGAGGATCCCTCGGAGACGGCGGCGCGCAACCTGGACTGGCAGGCGTTCCTGGCCACGCTGGATGAGCGGACGCTGGCGGTGCTGGAGTGCATGGCGGACGGGGTCCGGCTGCAGGAGGTGGCCACGCGCCACGGCGTGTGCCGCAACACCGTCCAGAGCTGGCGCAACCAGCTCACCGAACTCGTGCGGGCGTTCATGGGTGCCGACGCGCTGCGCCTGATTCAGCGGACGCCCCTGTGGCGTGAATCCCTGGCCGCCGTGCGGGAGCAGCTGGCGTGTCGGATGGAGCGCCGCATGGCGTAAGCACCGCGAAACGAGCCGGCCCCCCGCAAGGGCCGGCTCCTTTTTACCCGCCCGTCCGGGCTGGACGCGATGGGTCTGCATTTCCAGGGCGTTGACCGTGTGGCAGAGCAGCCGCGCGGTTCCTTCATCGCCTGCAATCGCGAGAGCGGCGCGGAGCTGGCGGGGAAGTTGTTTTAGGGCAGGAGCACAGAGTTGACCCCGGCGGCGACGGCTAGCGCATGCTGGTCTTTGTCGCGGGTTATGAACAAATCCGGGTTTAACTCGCCCATCATCGCGACGTGCAACACGTCCGCGCTCCTCATCCTCAAGGAGTTTCCATGCGCGGCGCTGAGTTGCTGGGCTTCCGCCAGCGCGGCGGGAAGGTCAACCTCCGTGCGGGTGAATGCCCCGTTCCGGTGCCAGTGTTTGAACAGTCGGCGGATGGCCTCAATAGCGTGTGGCTGCGCGCCGGGCTGTGGAAGGCACAACTGGCGGAGGGTGTTCAACGTCTCAAAGACCGACCATTCCGTAGTCTGCCATTCCTCGCCCTGCCGCTGCGCGAAAAAGGCGAACGCCGCCCCATGCTTCTTGTCGCCCGGGTAGAGCAGCGAGACCAAGAACGAAGTGTCTGCGTAAATCTTCACGCTTCATCCTCCGAGAGCTTGAGCGTGTCGAAGGGTGGGCAGTGCTCCGCGAGCTTGCCAAGCTCTGCGAACATCTCTTCCGCAGTGACCTTGTTGGCCTTGAGGCGTGTCACATGGAAGCCCGCCTTGCCGTCTGGAATGTGCGCCGTCTCTCCCGGCTCAAGGGAGCTGAGGGCCTTGGGTTCGCGCGCGAGCTGGCGGCGTTTGATCGTCTTCATGGTGACAAACTTGTCAGACAATCAGATTGTTTCAAGCCCTGATTTGCCATTCATCTCTGGACGGTTAAATCCAACACTGCCCCGGTGTCAGGACGAAAAAAAGGACGGCAATAACGGACGCACAAGGCGGATGCACCCCTGAAAATCACGGTTTTGAGGCGCGGGATGGCGGATGGGTGGCAGCCGTCCGGTGAAAGCTTTCACGGGTGGCCACGGGTGACGTTCCAAGCGTCGCGTATTGTGTCGGCGTGCGGTGCGCAGTGTGTAACCGGGCAGCCGGCGGACCGTTCTCCCCGCACGCGTCGGGATGGTTCGAGAGCCACCTGTTTGTGAGAGGCGGCGTGACGGAACCGGTAAAGAGAGGCTGCCTCGCGGCAGCCTTCCTCCTTCTCCCTCCGCCAGCCTCTTGAGCGGCGGATGTGGTCAACGACAATTATTCCTTTCGCAGCGAGAGCGACTGTTCCACAAGCTCACACTGGCTCCACGCCTCCCCCTTCGGCGCGGCCGCGCAACAAGCGCCTTGCGCGACAGCTTCTTGAAAACGTAGCGTGCGACATACGAGACGGTGTTTGACATTGAGTCCCGTATACAAGACGGTTTTCGCCATGCCAGAGACCGCTTCCATTCCACTGCCCGCCGCTCATGCGCTCCGCAAGCTGGGCCGTGACCTCGCGCTGGCGAGACGCCGGCGGGGCATTTCCACCGAAGACATGGCTGCCCGGCTTTTCATCAGCCGCAATACGCTCTGGCGGCTGGAGCGCGGCGACCCGACCGTTGCCCTGGGCACGGTGGCTACCGCTGCGTTCGTATTTCAGTTTCATGACCGGCTCGCCAATCTCGTGGCACCGGCAACCGATGCACTGGCACTCACGCTGGATGAAGGCCGTCTGCCCAAACGCATTCACCGCACGCGCGCATGAGCATCGAGGTTCACGTTGACTGGCAGGGGCAGACCCATCTCGCCGGTCGTCTTCACACTGTCGGGCGCAACACGGCAGTCACGTTTGAATACGCGCCGGAATGGCTGAACCGCGCCGGGGCTTTCGCCATTGACCCTACCTCGCTTCCGCTGCGCTCCGGTCCGCACCACAGTGCGAGGCTTTTCGGTGCAGTTCAGGACAGCGGCCCGGACCGCTGGGGCCGGATGCTGATTGAACGCGCCGTCCGCAAGCACGTCTTCACCCAGAAGCCGTATCAAGACCTCGATTACGTGCTTGCGCTCGATGATTCCTCGCGTATCGGTGCGCTGCGTTTCCGTGCCGATGCAGCCGGGCCGTTTCTGGCCGCCAGCACCGGGAAGCTTCCACCCCTTGTGAGCCTCGCCGCCCTGCTGCACGCCACGGACGCGATTCACGGAGAGACCGAAACGGCCAAAGATCTCCGTTTCCTTCTCGGTGCCGGCTCGCCTCTCGGCGGCGCGCGGCCCAAGTCCGCCGTCGGCCTCCCCGATGGCCAGTTCGCCATTGCGAAGTTCCCCAAGCCCGATGACATCCGCGACATTGCCGCCGGAGAAATCCTCGCACTCACCCTCGCCCGCCAGGCCGGCATCACGGTCGCCGAGCACCGGCTCGTCGCGGTCGGTGGCAGGGGCGTCTCTGTCATCACCCGCTTCGACCGCGCCGGCGCTCAACGCATCCCGTTTCTCTCCGCCAACAGCCTGCTGGGGCTGGCACCGGGCGAGCAAGGCACCTACACGATGCTCGCCGATGGCATCCGCCAGTTTGGGCACGACGCCACCGCCGACCTCCACGAGTTGTGGCGGCGGCTCGTCTTCTCGCTGCTTGCCAGCAACTACGACGACCACTTGCGCAACCATGGCTTCCTCATGCGTGAGCCGGGGCGCTGGGCGCTCTCGCCCGCCTACGACCTCAATCCCGTCCCGGAGATTGACCGCACGCAGACACCCAAGACCGCCATCACAGAGAATCAGGACGATCACACCATCGACGCCGCGCTCGGAGCGGCTCCACGCTTCGGCCTCAAAACCACCGGGGCCAAAACAATCCTGCGTGAAGTCTTCGACGCCGTTTCTGAGTGGCGAAAAACCGGCAGGCAACTTCGCGTCAAGGCCGCCACCCTTGATGCTTACGCCAGTGCTTTCGAGCATCCACTCATGGATGAAGCCAGCCGTCTGCTTGGAAAGCAATTGATGACAACTTGAGCACATCGCAAGGCAACGAGCAGAAACTGACAACCGCCCTGGCCGAGTGCGGGAGATTGCGGGCCGAGAACCAGCGACTGCGCGAACAACTGGGGATCGCCATGATCGAGCTGCCAGGCGCGCAGGTCGCCACAGAGCCTGCATCACTTGGTGGGGCCTTCGTCACAGCTAAATCCAGTCCGGATGAAAAGGTGAAACTCTTCCGCAGTCTGTTTCGCGGACGCGAGGACGTTTACGCCCTGCGATGGGAAGGGCGCGATGGCAAAAAGGGCTATTCACCCGCCTGCCGGAAAGTGTGGGGCAATCCATTCGGCAAGCATTCCGACGAGCCGAAGGAATACTTCCAGTTGACCGACCAGATCATTCACGACCACCTGACGGGCAAGCTCACGGCAGGTGTTTACCCATTGCTTGCCAACGAAACATGTTGGTTTCTCGCCGCTGACTTCGACAAATCGACCTGGCAGGACGACGTGCGGGCGTTTCGCCATACCTGCGCCGAGTGGAAAGTCCCCGCCGTCGTTGAACGTTCGCGCTCGGGTCGCGGTGGACATGTCTGGATCTTTTTTGAAGCGCCACTACCCGCAAAGCTGGCACGGGAGCTCGGAGCGGCCATCCTCACCCGGACAATGGAGCGGCGACATCAACTCGGTTTGGATTCCTACGACCGGTTTTTTCCGAATCAGGACACGATGCCCAAAGGCGGCTTCGGCAACCTGATCGCGCTGCCGTTGCAGCACCTGCCGCGCAGCCACGGCAACAGCGTTTTTCTCGATGCTGAGTTGAAACCAAGCCCCGATCAGTGGGCGGTGCTTTCCAGCATTCGTCGCATGACATTCGCCGAGGTTGAAGGCATCGTGCGCGAGACGGTCCGCAACGGAGACCTTGTCGGTGTTCGGCGCAGTGTCACGGACGATGAACAGACGGAAGACCCATGGACGCTGCCGCCATCGCGGAAGAAAAAGGACGAAGTCATCGCCGGTCCGCTGCCAGCGAAGGTGCGCGTGGTGCGTGGCAACTTGATTTTTGTCGAAAAGGAAGGCTTGCCGTCGGCAATGTTGAACCGGCTGCACCGGCTTGCCGCATTTCAAAATCCAGAATTTTATCGGGCGCAGGCGATGCGATTGTCCACATTCGGCAAACCGCGCGTCATTCGTTGTGCTGAGGAGTTTCCCAGGCATGTCGCTCTGCCTCGCGGTTGCCTTGGCGAAATCACGGCATTGCTCGAATCGCACAAGATTGCCGTGGAACTCGATGATCAACGATTCGCCGGTCAACCACTGACCGTGACGTTCCACGGCGAACTTCGCCCCGACCAGCAGGCCGCAGCCAACGCGATGCTTGCCCACGATGACGGCATCCTGTCCGCCACGACCGCTTTCGGCAAAACGGTTGTGGCCGCATGGCTGATTGCGGCGCGGAAGGTGAACGCCCTGGTCCTCGTGCATCGCCGCCAGCTGCTCGATCAATGGCGGGAGCGGCTCGCGACATTTTTAAACCTGCCCATCAAGAGCATCGGGCAAATTGGCGGTGGACGCCGGCGTCCCACCGGGCTTGTTGATGTCGCCGTCATCCAGAGTTTGAACCGGAAGCAAGTCGTGGACGACATGGTCGCCAGCTACGGCCACGTTATTGTGGACGAGTGTCACCACCTTTCCGCCGTGAGCTTTGAGCAAGTTCTCCGGCAGGTGAAAGCGCGCCACACCACCGGCCTGACAGCCACGCCTCAACGCAAGGACGGGCATCATCCGATCATCGTCATGCAGTGCGGACCCATTCGTCATCGCGTAAACGCGAAGGAGCAGGCGCTGGCGCGGCCCTTCAAACATTTTGTTGTTCCTCGGCCGACAAATTTTCGTTTGCCACCCTCAACCGAGAAATCGGAGATGCACGAATTGTATGCCGCGCTGGCCGGCGACAAGGCGCGCAACGACCTCATCCGCCTTGATCTGCTGCGCTCCATCAAGGCTGGACGCTCGCCCATTCTGCTGACGGAGCGCACCAGCCAGGTGGACGAATTTGCCTCCCGGTTGACCGGCTTGGTGAAGCACATCGTGGTGTTGAAAGGCGGCATGGGTGCAAAGCAACGCCGCGCCATCGCCGAACAGCTGACTGCGATTCCCGACGGCGAGGAAAGAGTCCTGCTGGCCACGGGCCGTTACATCGGAGAAGGCTTCGACGACGCACGCCTCGACACGCTTTTCCTTGCCTTGCCGATTTCATGGCGCGGCACGCTGCAACAATACGTTGGCCGGCTGCATCGTCTTCACGACAGCAAGCGCGAAGTCATCGTTTACGATTACATCGACGATTGCGTCCCGGTCTTCTCCACCATGTATTCCAAGCGTGTGCGAGGCTATGAAGCGGTCGGTTACGTAATTCAGGACGAGTAGCAATTCGCCCCCCAGCTTGGCGCTGGCAAGATCAGCGAGTCGCCGCCGGATGCGGTTGCCGCCGAGGGAATAGACCAAAGTGAACTGGGGGATAGATTTTCCCGCCGCGATTCTGTTGGCCCGGGACAACCTTCACGGAAACGTTGCCCCGCTTGATGGTTATGGTCTTTTGCAAAGCGGGCGGAGCTTTCGGCTGCATGGCCATACGGTAGCCATAAATTCAAAGACTATGAGGAAAAGCCAGCAAATGCTGGCGGGAGCGACGGGACTCGAACCCGCAACCTCTGCCGTGACAGGGCAGCGCTCTAACCAATTGAGCTACGCCCCCGTAAGGGGGAGCGAGAAACTAGGAAACCGCCACCTTTGCGTCAACAGCCGATTTGAGATTTATCGGAATCATCCTGCAAGACACTCGGAAGCCCGTGCGCTTCACTCCCGTGGAGGACAAACCGGTTGAACTCCCCCAGCCCGGTCCCTAGAGTGCGCGCCACTATGGGCACTGAAAACACTGCGGCTCCGAGCAACGCCTGGCTGGCATGGGCGCTCCTCACCGTCCTTTCATGGGGAGTCTATGGCGTCATACTGCACAAGGGCCGCGGCCTCATGCCGGATGTCTCGCCTCCCGGTCCCGAGGCGGCAAACGCGGGTTTGAAGGCGTTTCTCCTGGTGGGCGTGGCCTACTTCGTCGTGGCCGTCGTCGGGCCGGTCGTGGTGCTCATGCAGCGCGGCACAAGCTGGAGTTTCACCAGCGGCGGCATCACATGGAGTTTCATCGCGGGCGTGGCGGGTGCGCTGGGCGCGTTCACGCTCGTGCTCGCGCTGGGCGCGGCGGCGGCCATTTACAAGGGCGCGGCTCCGGCGGCGGTGATGCCCATCGTCTTTGCGGGCGCGCCGATCGTCAACACGGTCACCGCGATGGTGCTGCATCCGCCCAGGGATGGCTTCAAGTCGCTGCCCTGGCAGTTCCTGCTTGGATGCGCGCTGGCCGCGTGTGGAGCGTTCCTCGTGGCGAAGTTCGCGCCCACCAACACGGGCGGCGCACCGAAGCCCGCCGCTGCCGCAACCGCTGCGGCGGCCCCGGCCGCGCAGCCACCGGCAAAATGAACCCCGGATGATTTGCCCAAAAGGCGCAAAGGGATTTTTCCTTCGCGCCTTTTGCGCTTTCAGGAACGGATCAATCAGCCATTTGATCTGATCCAATGAAGGCCCGCCTCGGCCAGTCTCGCCGTCAGTCTGTTTGTTAAGAAGGTGCGCACCTGCACGGCTGGGAGCCTGCGACTGCCTCAAATGTGCTTGGAGTCGTCGTGGTCCTTCTGCGTGTAGCCGGAGTCCTGGCGCTTGAAGTTGACCTCGTTCTTCTTCACGTAGGCGGCGAAGACGTCGTCCGCGCTCATGCCCAGCACCTGCGCCATCGAGATGAGGAAGTGAAAGAGGTCCACGACTTCCACGCGTGCGTTCTGCTCGTCAAACTTCTGGTATTTCGCCCACCATTTCCACGGGACGCTGTCGGTCAGCTCGGCCATCTCCTGCTGCATGGCGCGGGTGTAGTTGAGCAGCCACTTGGTCTTCTCCTCCTCGCTCATGCCATCGGTGCGCACGCCGATGCGTTCGTTGAGGGCCTTCTGCATGCGGAAAAGCTCGCGGAGCCGGTCAGGTTGTTCCATGCGCAAAGGGTGAAGTTCCGAATTCAAAGTTCAAGGTTCAAAGTGCGCCTGCGACCCCGGAAAACCACCCGGGCGTCCGTTTGGTTTCTCCATTGAACTTCCCCCGCTTCACCGCCAGTGTCCCTCGTGTCAGCCGTGAACCCGTCCGCCACCAGCGCGAATCCTCCGGCGGCCCTCACCGAGGGCCAGCGCGCCGCGCTCCTCACCCTGCTCACGGACGAGGACCCCGCCATCTACCAGGTCATCCGCGCAAAAATCATCGGGCAGGGCCAGCCCGCGCGGGACTGGTTGCGGGGCTACACCCTGAGCAGCGATCCGGTGCTGCGCCGGCGCGCACAGGAGATTGTGGACCACTTCGAGCGGGGCATGGCGGACAACCGCTTCCTCGCGTTCTGCCTGAGCCGCGGCGAGGACCTGGATCTGGAGCAGGCCATCTGGCTCCTTTGCCAGACGCAATACCCGAACATCAACCCGCTCGCCTACTCGGCGCTCTTCGACAGCTATGCGGCGGACCTCCGGGTGCGCATCGACTTTGGCGCGCCGTTGGACCGCATCATCGGCACCATCAACTATTTTCTCTTCACCGACCTGGGCTTCGCGGGGAATGAGGGCGATTACTACGAACCGGACAACAGCTACCTCAACCGCGTGGTGGACCGGCGCACCGGCAATCCCATCAGCCTCTGCGTTGTGTATCTCGCTGTTGCACGCCGGCTGCGGCTGCCTGTCACGGGCATCGGGATGCCGGGGCATTTCGTCTGCCGGCTTCAGACCCCGCGCGGCGAGGTTTACATTGACGCCTTCCGCAAGGGCCGGCTGATGACCAAGGGCGATTGCATCAAGTTCCTGATCAACTCCGGACACGACTTTCACGACGGTTTTCTCGCAGCCGTCACCCCGCGCCGCATCCTGCTGCGCGTCTGCTCGAACCTCCACCACATCTACAGCAACCTGAACCTGGCGGAGGAAACCACGCGCTTTCAGCGCTACATCGTGGCGCTGTCGAAGTAGGTCCGCCCCCATCCGCATCTGCGCCAGGCGCTTTTCTTCGTTGTCCGTCAGCCCGGAAGGGGTAGCATCGACGAGGTTTCATGCTCACGCCGGATCATCTCAACAGCTGCGTCGGTGTGTGCTTGCTCGTGCTGGCCGGCGTCATGGTCGCCCTGTTGCTCCGGCTCCTGTCACTGCAGCGCCGGCAGCTGCGCGCCCTCGAAGACTGGCTGGTGGAACAGCGTGCGGCCAGCCAGCTTCAACAGGCCTCGGAGCAGCGCCATGCTGCGGAAACGCAGGCCGCCGGCGGACCGGATCCCGTCCGTGAACAGCAGATTGTCGCGTCACGCCAGGGCATGGCTGACGCGGTGGCCGCGTTGCACCAGCTCAAGCGACAGTTCGGATGAATCTCGACCTGACCCGTAAACTGGCCGTCCTTCAGGCCACCGCCGCGGACCTCCGCACTTCGAGCGTTGTGTTCCGCGACACCGCGGACATGGTGACGCACCGGGAGTTTCAAACCGAGCTGGCCGAATACCTCGCGTTTCATCGTTCGCGCGGAGATGTCCCGGACGATCCCGCCGGCTTCGCAGGCGTGGAGGTTGAGCGGCTGGGGCGCGTGCTGAATTCCATCGGCGAGTTTGTGAAGGCGCAGCTGGAACTTGGCCAGGCGTTGCTCAACCCGAAGCAAAACTCCCTTTCCCGCGAACAGATCATGGAGGGCAAGGCGGCCGCCGACAAGGCGTTCACCGCGCTCGTCGAGAACCAGCACCGGCTTGCGGCGGGGTTTCTGAACGGGGATCTCACGGCGGACAGCGGCGTGATTGATGTCGTGTCCGAACTG
>JBAYGL010000194.1:0-9331 GCA_041666725.1 Limisphaerales bacterium | reverse complement strand
CCCTGCTCGACGATGAGCGTCCAGGTGATCGGGTTCAACTCGTTCGGCGGGTTGCTCGCGGCGTCCTCGGCCGCGCTCGGCTCGCCGTAGCGCGCGCGGGGGTCCGCGCCGACCTCGAACGCCGCGCCCGCCACCTGCACCGCCTCGCCCCAGTCCGACGCGTCAATCGTCAGCGCCGCGCGGACGGACAGCTCCGGCCCGCCCTTGAGCGACTGAAATTTCAGGCCCGTGAGCCGCTGTCCGTCCGGCGTCTTGAAGGCGGCGACGGGGAAATAATTTCTCAGCAGCCGCACCTGTCCGCTGGCGGTGAAGGGCTGGAGCAGCTCGCGGAACACCGCCTCCGCCTCCGCCGGGCGGAATGTGCTCGGGCCATGAAACGGCTTGCCCGGCATCGGCGAGCCGTAGGTGCGCGTGTTGTGCGCCTCGATGCGGTCCATCAGCTCCTTGAACAATCCGGAGCGATGGAACGAGCGCTTCATCGGGTGCCAGTCCACGCCCCAGCCGACCTTGCCCACGCCCTTGTTCTCGTCCACGCACGCCAGGCCCTGCTCGGTGAACTGGCCGCCCAGCCATTCGCCGTCGTGGACGAGGGTGATGGACTTCACGCCCAGCCGCGCGGCCTGAACCGCCGCCGCCCAGCCCGACTCCGTGCCGCCGACGATGAGCAGGTCGGTGGAGATGGTTTCCGCGCCCGCCGCAACAGCGGTCAGGGTGGCGAGCAGCCAGCACAGGTTGCGTTTGAGTTTCACGTCAGGGCCTGCGGCTCCGTCCGGCATCGCGCAGTTGATCGAGCAGCGCGGTGAGCCGCGCGACGGTTTCGGGCTTTTCCGTGCAGAGGTTTTTCGCTTCGGCGAGGATGACGACGATGTTCGGGTGTGCTGGGGCGGCGCAGAGCAGCGCAGCCGACCACAGCAGGTGCGACAGAGCGAGGAGCTGGACGAGCATGGAATGGGACAGGGGTGATGGCAGAAATCAGGGAGCCTTCGCCGCCCTGGCCGCGGTGGATTTCATCCCGACGGTGTTCACCGCCACAACGCGATACTCGTGCTTCTCACCCGCCCTGGCGGTTTTGTCCGTGAACTTGAAATCCAGCAGCGGCGCGACCGGGGTGTCGCCGTAGCTCATGTTCTGGAACAGCGGCCGGCCGAAATTGTTCAGGGGCTTTTCCGGAAGCTGGGCAAGCGGCTGGCCATCGCGCTCGATGAGAAACGCCCTCAGGCCGCTTTCAAAATCCGCCTCCGCGTCCCAGGTCACCTCGACGCCCCCGGCCATCGCGCTGGCCTTCACGTTCGTCGGCGCGGGCGGCGGCGTGGCGTCCTCCGTCGCGCCGGTCTTCACGTATTGCTCCCAGGCCCTGGCGAAAGATTCGCCCGGCAACCAGACGGACTCGGCGACGTTGCCGGAAAACTTGGCGGCGGCCTGCGCCTCCCCGCCCAGCAGCGGCGCGAGCCAGGCGGTCTTCCGGTCCACGGGCTTGAGCGTCTGGCTCTTGCTCCCCTTGTCTGGCAGGCGCATCGCGAGGCAGGCATCGAAGAACGGGATCGCGAGATAACGGGAGTCGCCCGTCTCGTGCGCCGTGCGCGGGTCGGGTGCGAAACCGGCGGTTGCGCCCCTGGCGCGGTAGGCCTTGAACATCGCCAGCGTGCCGGTCCAGGCGGCGTTGAACCGCTTGTCGCCGTTTTCCTTCACGCCGGGATTCATCATCATCGGGATGCCCATCGCCGCGTCGGGAATCTCCGGTTTGGCCGTCTCACCCTTCTCCCAATATTCAAAGGCCGTGCCGGAGCGGAACCAGATGGCCACGATGCGCTCGGGATACATCGTCTGCATCAGGCTGGACCAGAAGCCGCCGCCGGAATGGCCCCACAGGCACCACGGCGCACGATCGAGTTCCGGATGGCCCGACAGCACGGCGAGGTCTGCCAAACCCTTGAGGAACGTCTTGTGCGAACCGTTGCGCGGATCGCACCAGAGCCTGCAGTTGTCCTTTTCCGCCTGAAGATACGAGGGCATCAGCAATGCGCAGTCCCATTTCTTGCAGAGCGCCTGCCAGTGCAGGTCGTGCGCGCCGGGCTCCGCGCCCTTGCGCGAACCGACGCCGCAGCCGTGCTGGTGCACGACGACGCCGCGCACCGTCTTCACACCCTCGGGCAGCCATAGGCGGTAGGTCACGCCCAGGACCAGCTCGTTGGTCTTTTGGGATGGCGGGTAGGTGACTTCCAGATAGCGTCCGCCTGCGCCGGCATCGGCGGCGAAAATTGCGAACAGGCAGGTGACGAGTGCGGCGAGGAGAAGCGGTTTTGGTTTTGAGTTCATGTGGAGGATCAAAGGTTCAGGCCGTGTATTTGCGTTCATGGGCTGTCGATTTCCAAGCACCTTTTGTTGCGTCAGCCACGGGCGGGCATTCAAGCGGTCGGACGCCGTCAGGACGGGTGTTTGCCAGCCTGGAGGAATGGTGGGCCAGACAGTGCAGCGCGTGATTGAGGGTCGCTATCAAGGTCGAGCTGCTTAGGACGATGGCCCCTGGCAATTGCTTCACCGCCCGACACCGGCCTCGCCGTCGCCAGCAGCCCGCCCGCTCCGCTCAATTCCCAGGACAAATCCTCATTGTTCCCTGCCGAACACGGCGCGGTAGAACGACCAGTTCTCCTCACCCAGCGCGTTCAGCAGCGCCAGCGTGTCGTGGCCCACGCCCGGCGGCGCGGTGAACGTGTGCGGGATTTCCAGTTTTTTGAGGAGAGCGGAGAAATCGCGGTTGAGGCTGAGGGTAAAGTCGCGCGCGCCGGTTGCCATGCGCACGCGGGTCCTGCCCCGGACAGCGGCGGCGTTTTGCTCCGCAATCGTCATGGGGCTCTGGGCTTTGAAATAGTCCAGGTCGCCGCCGAAGACTTTTTGCAAGATCTGCTCCCGTTCCACAGGGGAGGCGGTGGCGCGCGGGCCTTTGAATTCCAAATCGAGGGGGCCGCCCGCGAGGATCGAGACCGCCCCGAACACCTCGGGATGCTTGAAGCCCAGCCGCGCCGCGCCGTAGCCGCCCATGCTGAAGCCCTCGATCAGCCGGCCCTCGCGCGTGGCCACAGTGCGGAAAACCGCATCAATGTGCGGGACCAGTTCCTTCACCACCACCGTCTCCATCGGCACGCTCCCGTCCTTCGAATCGCACCACATGCTGCCGGTGAGGCCGTTGGCGAACACAATGAGCATGGGCGGGATTTTGCCCGCTCGGATGGCGGCGTCGAAATGGGCCGTCAACGGCCGCACGCCGGCCAGCCCGCCGCCCGTGCCGTGCAACCAATACATCACGGGAAAGCGCCGCTCTTTTTCCGTGTCGTAAACCTCCGGCGTGTAGATGAAGCAGCTGACCTTCGTCTTCGCCGCCGCGCTGTCGAACGTCCGGTGCTGGAGTCTCGGCGCACGGATGACGGGCAGAACCCACTTGGAACTTTGGTCGGTGGCCGCGGGAGCGGCGGGCGGAGCGTCAGCCGCCGCGAGGGAGAGCGCGAGCGCGGCCCAGGCCGGCAGAACCGTCAGCGGTTTGTGTTTCACGCGAAACTGTGACGCCTCAGTTCAAAACCGGTTTCACGGTTTCTTGCTGGTGCCGCATGTTGGAAAGTGCATTCGGATGTTTGGGAGCTGACCACTGAAGACAGTGACGAACCACACCTTCACGAATGCGCGGCGACCTGGTGAATGCCGGCCGGATGGAAGGTTTTCAGGCCAGAATCTCCTTCACCACATGCCCGTGCACGTCGGTCAGACGCCGGAGCACGCCGTTGTGATAAAAGGACAGTTTCTCGTGATCCACACCCAGAAGGTGCAGCGCGGTGGCGTGGAGATCGTAGGAGTAGGCCGGATGTTCCTCGGCCTTGAAGCCCAGTTCGTCCGTCGTGCCAAAGCTCGCGCCGCCCCTGATGCCTCCGCCGGCGAGCCAGGCGGTGAACGCTCCGGGATTGTGGTCGCGCCCCCTGCCCTGCGCACCAGGCTGGCGGCCAAATTCCGTCGAGCAGATGACAAGCGTCGAGTCGAGCAGGCCGTGCGCCTTGAGGTCATTCAGCAACGCCGCCGAACCGGCGTCGAGCACGCGGCCCCAGTAGCCGTGGTCCCGCACAAGATCCTCGTGGCTGTCCCAGTTCGGGCGGACCTTTTTCGCGGTCGTGTTTTCCGCGCCGCAGTAAATCTGCACGAAGCGCACGCCGCGTTCGACGAGCCGGCGCGCGAGCAGGCATTGGCGGCCGAACGGCCCGATGTCCTCGTCGTCGAGCGTGTAGAGCTGCTTCGTCGCGGCGCTCTCACCCCGGATGTCGGTAACCTCGGGCGCGCTGAGTTGCAGGCGCGCAGCCAGCTCGTAGGCGGCGATGCGCGCGTCGAGTTCCGTGTTGCCTGCGCGCGTCGCAGCGTGCTGGCGGTTCAGCGTTTGAAGGAAGTTGCGTCCGGCCTGCTCTCCCTGCGGCGTGATGCCGGTGAAATTCCTCGGCGGAAACAGGTCGGCGATGGGCGGCAGCTCCGGATCGGTGTTCAACGTCGTGCCCTGATGCACGGCGGGGAGGAAACCCGCGCCCCAGTTGATGACGCCGCCGGGCGGCAGGCCGCGCGGATCGGGCAGCACGACAAACGCCGGCAGATTCTCGCTCTCACTGCCGAGACCGTAGGTGACCCACGCGCCCATGCTCGGAAAGCCCGGCAGGATGAAGCCGCTGTTGGCCATGAACATCGCGGGGCCGTGCAGCGCGGACTTGCTCTGCATCGAGTGGATGAACGCGACGTCGTCCACGCACCTGGAAAACTTCGGGAACAAATCGCTCACCCAGCGGCCGGACTGCCCGTGCTGCCGGAACGGCCAGTAGCTGCCCTGGCAGTTGCCGGGCTTCGACGCGAAGAACTGCACCGTGCCCGTGGCGTCGAACGGCTGGCCCGAGCGTTTCGCCAGCTCCGGCTTCCAATCCCACGAATCCACATGGCTGAGGCCGCCCGGGCAGAAAATCTGGATGACCGCGCGGGCCCTGGCGGGATGCGGCGCGGGCTTCGGGGCGAGGGGATTCCTCAGCGCGGAACCCGGAACGCGAAGCGCGGAATCATCGGCTGCGCGGGCGTTTTGCCCGGCGAGCATCGCGGTCAGCGCGACACCGCCGAGGCCGCCGCCGAGCTGCCAGAGGAAATTGCGGCGCGTGGCTGAGGGCTCGCGAAGGTTGCAGGCGTAGGGCGAATTCATGGATCAAGCCTTCTCCCAGGGTGCGCGCGCAGCCGGCCTCCCGGTGAGGAATCCGAGGCCGCCACGCAGTTTTCCTTCCTTCGTAAAAAAGGGATGAAAGCCCTGTCCGTTGACGCCATTGCCATCGTAACGGTCGCGGCGCGTGGAGATGGCCCTGCCTTCGCGCAGCGCCCAGCCCATCCAGCCGAAGCCCGCCGCGGAAAGCATCTCGGAATAGAAACGGGCGACTTCCGCGCGAACCGCATCGTCCAGCGAGCCGGGGATGCACTCGTTCACAAGGAACGGCCTGCCATGCTTTCCCGCGATGACCTTGAAGCTCGCGACAAGCTTCTCCAGGCCCGCCCGGTCGTGCGCATACGGATGGCCGCAGAGCACGTCGCAGAGGTCGGCGAACGCCTCGATGTTGCCGCCGGTCATCGTCCCGATGGTGACCGGCTGCTGCGCGCCGCACTCGCGCACCGTGCGCGCGATGGCCGCGAGCCAGTCGTGCTCCCTTTTGCCGGCGTCCGCGCCCATTTCCTTCGCCCACGGTGCGGAGGATTGCGGCTCGTTGCAGAGATCCCAGATCAACACGCGTTCGTCGTGCGCAAGCGGCGTGACCAGGGCGCGGACGTATTCGAGCTGCGGCTTCCAATCCTTGAAGACATTCTCGAGATACGTGCCGCCGTAATCGAACTTCGAGTCGTGCCAGCGGTTGAACAGGCACGGCATCACCTTCATGCCGTTCTCGCCGATGGCGGCGACCGCATCGAGGAAGTTCGCGGTGACCTTGTCCGGGCTGGCCATCCACGCGCTGAACTCAATCCACAGCCGGATGCAGTTGGCGTGAACCTGTTTTGCCAGCGCCACCTCCTCGCGCATCCGCGCCCCATCGTAAAGCCACCAGGCATCCTCGACGCGCGCGCCCCACGACGGCACCACGCTGAAGCCGCGCAACCAGCCGTAGCCGGCATAGGCATGTAGCGTCGGTTTGGGCCAGGCAGGCGGCCGGGCAAGGGGCTGGGCGCTCTCAGCACCCGGAATCGCCGGCACGACGGCAACGGCGGACAGCGCGGCGCATGAAGTGGCTATGAATCCGCGACGGGAGGCCTGTTGGGTCAAGATGTTGGCATTCATTTCTGGCAGTTTCAAAACTCCCACCGCTTTGTTTTGTTGGCGGATTTGATTTCAACCCAATCCAAGTCCACCGGCTTTTTCTGGGCGGGAAGATAGAGGCGCACGATGCCCAGCGGGCCTTCGGCGGAAATGTTCACGGTGATTTCCTGCCAGTCGCCGGACGCAAGCGTGAGCGGACTGGATTTTGCGTCAGTCTGGGCACCACCGGGAGGAAGCCACTCGACCCTGCCGTTGCCACCGCTGGCCGAACGCGCGCGGATTTTCACCACGGCGGGGCCGCTCGCTCCCGCAGAGACGCCGAGGAATGGCGCGTCTCCCTTGCCGGTCACGGTGACGATCCCGTTCTTCACCGTGGCCGTGCAACTGCGGGCCTTCCAGCCTTGGAGGGCTGGGTCGCCGTCGTCTTTAGCCGGCGTCCTGGCGACGGCCGCCTTCGCTGGCGTCTTGGGCTTGTCCTTGGTTTTCGGCTGCTGCCTGCCTTCAAGCTCAGGATGATATTGGGCCGGATCGAACTTTGGATTGGGCGCCGGCACGACGGCTTTCGTGTCGGCGAGGAACTGTTCGATGAGCGCGTCGAGCTGCCTCACGCGGGCCGGTTCCTTCATGGCGAGGTTGGTCTTTTCGGCGAGGTCGTCGCGGAGGTTGAACAGCAGATGGCGATGCGCGCCATTCTCGCCGTTGTGGAAAATGCGGATGAGCTTCCAGTCGCCGCTGTGCACGACGACCGACGGCGGGAGCCAGTCGGGCACGCCCGGCTCGTGGGGGAAGTAGGTGAAGGTCGCTTCCCGCGTGAGCGGCTGGCCGCGCAACGCGGGGAGAATGCTGACGCCGTCGAAGCGCTGGCCGGGCAGCGGCTTGAGCCCGAGGCCGTCCAGCAGCGTGGGATAATAATCGCAGCTCTGCACGATGGTGTCGTTGCGCGCGCCGGCGGCGGTGATGCCGGGCCAGTTCACGACGCACGGCACGCGGATGCCGCCTTCGAACACCGTGGCCTTGCCGCCACGCAACGGGACGTTGCTCGTGGGCGTGGTGCCGTCGATCTCGTTATACATGTTCCCGCCGTTGTCGGAGGTGAACACGATGATCGTGTGGTCGGCGAGCTTCAGCCGGTCGAGCGTGTCGAGGAGCGTGCCGACGGCGGCGTCCATGCTCTCGACCATCGCGGCGTAGGTGGGGCTTCGCTGCGGGTCGGCGGGGTTCACGCGCGCGCGATATTTCTCGACGAGCGCCTTCTTCGCATCAAACGGGGCGTGGACGCTGAACATCCAGTAGTTGAGGTGGAACGGCTCGTTCCTGTGCCTCTCGATGAACGCGACGGCCTCCTTCGCCATGCGGTCTTCAATGTGCTGGTCCGGCTCTCCGGGATCGGCATCGAAGTCCTTGAACTTCCATGGTGCGACGTAACTGCCCGCCGGTCCCGGCCCGGGCCAGTGCGGCACATCCACGTCGAAGCCTTGTTGCAGCGGTGAATACGGCTCCGGCCCGAGATGCCATTTGCCAAAGTGCCCGGTCGCGTAGCCGGCGGCCTTCAGCGATTTTGCCAGCGTGGGGTATCCGGTCTTCAAACGTGTCGGCGGCGTGGGCTGGATCGCCTTGCTGCCGGGCGGCGCGCTTTTGCCCGGCGTGGCTTCAAGGACGACCTGCGGCAGGTGGCAGTTTGGCGTGGTGATGCCCGTGCGCGCGGGGCTCAACCCGGTGAGAATCGCCGATCGCGTCGGCGAACACAGCGGGCTCGCCGAATACGCGCGCGTGAAGGTCATGCCCCGCCCCGCCAGCCGTTCGATGTTCGGAGTCCGGTAGAACTTTGTGTGGCCATGGAGCGTGGTGTCCGCCCAGCCAAGGTCGTCGGCGAGAATGAAGAGCACGTTCGGATGCCGCGGCTCCACAGCGATTGCGGCCGCGCCAATGCAGAGGAGTGAAAGGATTGAGGAGGAGAATTTCACAGCCTGACGGTTTTCAGCTCCCGAAGTTCCATTGCATCAGGCGGTGGGACGTGACGGGCGGCGCCTGCCGGTGGACAACGTGGCGAAGAACGCGATGAGAACTCAGTCCACATACACAAATTCGTTCGCGTTGAGCAGCATGCGGCAGAGGGAAAAGACGCCGTCCGCGCGGACAAGGTCACGCGCGGCGGCCAGTTCCCGTTGCGTGGGCGGCCGGGCCAGGGCGAGCTGGAATGCGCGCGCGATCTGCGTCGAAGTTTCCGCGCCGGCCTCCCGGTCGAGACGCGCGGCGAAATGACGGGCCTGCTGCAGCATGAACTCGTTGTTCGACAACGTGAGCGCCTGAAGCGCGGTGGTGGTGTTCATCCTCGCGGGCGTGAGGTTCGCAGGGTTCGGGCAGTCGAGCGTGGTCATGAACTGGTGCGGCGTGGTGCGCACGATGAAGCGGTAGATGCTGCGCCGCCACAGCTCGGGCGTGTCAGCCGTGACGTAGTCGTAGATGGGCGCGTAGGCCTCGGTGTATTTGAAGTCGCGCCAGCCGGGGCCGCCCGCCGCGAGGTTCAGCTTGCCGCTGACGGCGAGCACGGCGTCGCGCGTGGACTCGGCGTCGAGACGGCGGGGGTTCTGACGCCAGAGGAGGCGGTTCGAGGAATCCAAGTTCTGAGTTTCAAGTTTTGTGTTTCGAGTTGAGCGTCCGGACACCGAACCCGAAACCCCAAACTCGGAACCCGAAACCTGTCTGTATGCCGCGCTCGTGCAAATCAGCCGGTGCATGGACTTCAACGACCAGCCGCGCGCGAGGAACTCCTCCGCCAGCCAGTCGAGCAGTTCAGGATGCGAGGGCCTGCCGCCGCCCTTGCCGAAGTCGCTCGGCGTGTCCACGAGGCCGACGCCAAGTGGTGATGCCAGAGCCGGTTCACCAGCACGCGGCGCGTGAGCGAGTTGGCGGGATGCGTGATCCATCCGGCCAGCGCGAGGCGGCGCTCACCCTCGGTCTTCGCGTGGGTGAAATCAGGGGGCGAGTGCCGCACGCATGCCAGCACGCCGGGGCTGACTTCTTCCT
>JBAYGL010000193.1:0-9334 GCA_041666725.1 Limisphaerales bacterium | reverse complement strand
TATTCCCACAACCTCGGCGGCTGGGCCAATGTGATGGTGCCGGTCACGGTGGTCGCACGCGGCAGGGGCCCGACCGTGCTGGCGCTTGGCGGCAATCACGGCGACGAATACCAGGGCCAGATCGCCATCATGAAGCTCGCGCGCGAACTGACGCCGGAGATGGTGACGGGCCGCATCATCCTCATCCCGTCGCTGAATTTTCCCGCCGCCCGCGCCGCCACGCGCCTCTCGCCGCTGGACGGCATGAACATGAACCGCGCGTTCCCCGGCGAGGCGGAAGGCCCGGTCACCAGCCAGATCGCGCACTTTCTCAGGACGGTGCTGTTTCCGATGAGCGACGTGGTCATCGACATCCACTCCGGCGGGCGCAGCATGGAGTTCCTGCCCTGCGCGCACATGCATCTTGTCGCCGATCGCGACCAGCGCGCGCGGATGTTTGCGGCGATGCTCGCGTGGAATTCCGACTTCGCCTTCCTCTACGCCGACATCGCGGGCACGGGCCTGCTGCCCGTGGAGGCCGAGAACCAGGGCAAGCTCGTCATCACCACGGAAATGGGCGGCGGCGAGTGCATCCCCGCCGCCGTGCATCGCCACACGCAGGGCGGCCTGCGCAACGTGCTCATCCATGTGGGCGCGCTCAAGGGCCGCGAGCGCACGCGCGCCAGCCTCGGCCTGCCGCCGGTGATCCTCACCCAGGCGCTCCGGCGCGAGGACTACCTGCTCGCGCCCGAGTCCGGCATTTTTGAAATCACGGTCGATCTCGGGGCGAAGGTGAAGCGCGGACAGACGGTCGGTTTCATCCATCACCTGGAGCGGCCCGACCGCGCGCCGGAATCCATCGTCGCGCCGACGGCGGGTTACCTTGTCACCATGCGCGCCCCGTGCCTCACGCAGCAGGGCGATTGCGTGGCCGTGATCGCGCAGCATGTGAGCGAGCGGGATGTGATGCGGGCGTGAAGTGATTTGCTGCGAGGAAGTGACACCGTTTCCAAAAAGCATCCGGCAGCACCGCTGCGAGACCGCCGCGTTCACCGCGTTCCGCCGCGCAAAGGCGGACGGTGCGAAACGCAAACCCTGGCCGGCATTCCGGCGGTTTCACCCGGAATAAGTATGAATTGCATGAAACAGCCGTCTTCAAACATCTCCGTTACGAAACAATGAAAACAGTCACCCGCCTATTCCTCCTCGTTGTCACCGCCGCCTTGCCCCTGGCCGCCTTGATGGCTGCCGCCCCGCCGAAAGCCCCTGATGTCCCCGCCGAACTTCCGCCGCAAATCGAACTGCTGCGTCCGGGCGTGAAACTCACGCTCCTCGCCGAGCATCCCGCGCTCGTCACGCCCACGGGCATCGACGTGGACGGGCAGGGCCGCATCTGGGTCGTTTCGTGCCACACCCACTTCCGGCCGGAGGGCTACGCCGGACCGGAGCACGACGAGGTTCTGGTCTTCGACCGCAACGGGAAGAACCGCCGCGTCTTCTACAACAAGACCGACAAGACGATGAACGTGAAGGTCGGGCGCGACGGCTGGGTTTATCTCGCCGAGCGGGGCCGCATCCTGCGCGTGAAGGACACGGACGGCGACGGCAGGGGCGACGTCGTTGAGAACGTCGCCGTGCTCGACACCGTGACGGACTATCCGCACAACGGCCTGTCCGGCATGGAGTGGCTGCCGGGGGGCGAACTGATGTTTTCGCTCGGGGAAAACTTCGGCAAGGACTGGACGCTCTCCGGCCGCGACGGCGTGAAGTTCACCGGGCGCGGTGAAGGCGGCATCTTCCGTTGCCGCGCGGACGGCACCGGCCTGCATCGCATCGCGCACGGGTTCTGGAATCCATTCGGCATCCTCGCGCGCAAGGACGGGGAGCTGTTCGCCGTGGACAACGACCCGGGCAGCCGCCCGCCGTGCCGCTTGTTGAACATCGTCGAGGGCGCGGACTACGGCTACCAGTGGGTTTATGGCAGCGCGCCGGTGCATCCGTTCGTGGCGTGGAACGGCGAGCTGCGCGGCACGCTGGGCATGATCTTTCCGTCGGGCGAAGGGCCGTGTTCCATCGTCGAACTCGGCGGCGGCGTGCTGGTGCCGTCCTGGAGCAACCACCGCATCGATTATTTCCCCCTCGCGCGCAAGGGCGCGGGCTACACATCGAGCCTGGTCGAACTGGTGCGCGGCGGCGATTTCTTCCGCCCCACCTGCCTCGCCGCGGGACCGGACGGGGCGTTCTATTTCAACGACTGGGTGTTCAGCTCCTACACGCTGCACGGCTGCGGACGGCTGTGGAAACTGGAAATCGACAAGACGAAGGCGACGTGGCTCAAGCCCGTTCCCGAGCCGTTGAACGCCCCGGCGCAACTGGCCAAAAACCTGCGCGAAGGCAGGACGCAGCTCGCCGAGGCCCGGCTCTTCGACCTCGCCCGCGGGAGCGATGCGTATCTGTCCGACGCGGCCCTGACGGCGCTCTCGCGCGCCAGCGCCGGGTGGACGCCGGAGCATGTGCGCGGGCTTTCCGCCAAGGACCGCGTGTGGGCCCTGGTGGCGTTGCGCCGCGTGAACCTGCGCGAGGAAAAGTGGGTGCGGCTGCTGCTCAACGACTCGGATCCCCAGATCCGTTTCGAGTGTCTGCGGTGGATCGCCGACGCGGTGCTCACGGGTTTCAGTGCCGACGTCGAGCGGATGCTGGAGCGGCCTGATCTCGACTACCGTCTGTTCGAGGCGGTGCTGGCCGCCTCGAACACGCTGCGCGGCAAGCCCGAGGCCGGCGTCACCGATCCGACGGTTCTGGTGGAGCGCGTGACCAACGCCGCGACGCCCGCGCGCCTGAAGGGCTACGCCCTGCGGCTCGCGCCCGCAACGCATCCCAAGCTGACGGTTCCGCTCCTGCGCGAACTGCTGGCCGCGAAGGACCCCGTTCTCTCGCTCGAAGTCGTGCGCACGCTGGCCGCGCGCGATGCCGACAACGCGCGTCTGGTGCTCGCCGAGATCGCCGACGACGAAGCCCGCGCCGCCGAGCTGCGTGCGGACGCTGTTGCCGGCCTCGCTCCTTCCACGGTGCCGGCGCACCAGGCCCTGCTGTTGAAACTGGCCGCGCACGCCAACGCCTCGATTCGAAACGAGGCGTTGCGCGCGATGCGTTCGAAGCCCGTGGATGCCGCCGCGCGGACGCCCCTGCAAAACATTGCGCAGCGCCATCCCGAGTCGGCCGGGTTGGTGAAGGTCCTGCTGGAACCCGCCTCCATCGAGGCCGGCCGTCCCGCCGTCGAAGACACCGATGCATGGTTGAAGCGGCTCGCCGCCCTGCCGGGCGAGCCCAGCGCCGAGGCCGGCCGGCGAATCTTCTTCCATTCCCGCGTGGCGCTCTGTTCCTCCTGCCACCGGCACAGCGGGCGCGGCAACGTCGTGGGCCCCGACCTCAGCTTCGTGGCGCAGCAGGGCGACCGGAAGGCGATCCTGCAATCCATCATGGAACCGAACCGCGAGGTGGCCCCGCAGTTTTTCCCGACGCAGCTGGAGTTGAAGGACGGCACCGAGTTCACGGGCATCCTGCTCCGCTCCTCCAATGTGGACGTGTTCCGTGATCTGACCGGCAAGGAGCGCGTCTTCAAGCCGACGGACATCGTGAAGCGCACCGAGCTGAAGACCTCGCTCATGCCGACGGGGCTGGTGGCCACGCTCACGGATCAGGAACTTCGTGACCTGCTGGCGTTCCTGACCGCCCGGTGAGACGCCGCCACGTCCTTTCTTGATCGCCTATGAATGCTGGGAAATCAGTCCTCCTGGCCCTGCTCTTCAGCTTCGGCGGATGGTTCCCCGCCGGGGCGGATGCACCCCGCCCAAACATTGTCATCATCCTCGCCGACGATCTCGGCTATGGCGACCTCGCGTGCCACGGGCATCCGAAGTTCAGGACGCCGAACCTTGACCGCATGGCCGCCGAGGGCGCGCGGCTGACGCAGTTCAACTGCCCCGCGCCGTTTTGTGCCCCGACCCGGGCGGCGCTGATGACGGGACGGTATCCGTTCCGTTGCGGCATGACGCTGAACCCGACCCCCGATGCCACGCCCGAGGCGGACGGCCTGCACCTGCCGGAGAGCGAAACCACGCTCGCCCAGCTGTTCAGGCAGGCGGGCTACGCGACGGGGATGGTGGGCAAGTGGCATCTTGGCCACGCGAAGCCCGGGTGGCTGCCAACGCACCGGGGCTTCGACGAATACCTCGGCATTCCCTACTCGAACGACATGCGGCCGGTGCAGGTGCTCGAAGGCGACCGGCGCATCGAGTATCCGGTGGTGCAGGCCACGCTCACGCATCGCTACACGGCGCGCGCCCTGGATTTCATGCGGAGGAGCCATGAGCAGCGCCGCCCGTTCTTCCTCTACTTCGCGGAGATGCTGGTGCACAAGCCGCTCGCGGCGTCGGAGGATTTCTACCAGAAGAGCCGTGCCGGCCTATACGGTGACGCGGTGAGCGAGCTGGACTGGAGCGTCGGCCAGGTGCTCGCGAAGCTCAGGGAGCTTGGGATCGACGGCAACACCCTCGTGCTGTTCACCAGCGACAACGGGCCGTGGTTCGGCGGCAGCACCGGCGGCCTGCGCGGGATGAAGGGAAGCTCGTTCGAGGGCGGCTATCGCGTGCCCTGCCTCGCACGGTGGCCAGGGAAAATTCCGGCGGGTCACGTCAGCGCGCAGCCGGCGGTGATGATGGATCTCTTCACCACGGCGTTGAAGGCCGCGAACGTGACTCCGCCGAAGGACCTCGTGCTGGACGGCCGCGACATCCTGCCCCTCTTCACGTCCGCGGCGGGGAGCCCGCACGACGTCATATTCGGAGCGCAGGGCCCGCAGCTCGCGACGGTGCGCGACGGGCGGTGGAAGCTGCACGTCCTGGCGGGGCGCGATGGATTCATGAACCTCGACAAGCCCGGCCAGCGCTGGACCGATCCGCGCGGCCCGGACGGGGTGACGATCCTGGCGCCTTACGAGCAGCACCAGCCCGGCGATCATCCCGGCCTGCGCACCGGCGATGCGCCGCGACCGATGCAGCTGTTCGATCTCCAGACCGATCCCGGCGAACAGCACGATGCCGCCGCCGCGCATCCGGAGGAAGTGAAACGGCTCAAGGCGCACTTCGATGCCATGAACGGGCAGGTGCCCAAAGCGGCCACGGGGAAGCGTGCGCCTTCGAAGTAACCCGGTTTTCCAAGATCACCCGCTTGCTTACCCGGCATGAATTGAGCAGCCCCGGTTCAACCAAACCATGAGACACCTTCTGACGTTCCTTGGCTGGGTGCTGACTTCACTGGTCGCCGCACACGGTGCCGTGGCCCGGCCGAACATCATCGTGATCCTCACGGACGACCAGGGCGCGGCGGACGCCGGCTGCTACGGGGCGAAGGACATCCAGACACCGAACATCGACGCGCTGGCCCGGCGCGGGGTGCGGTTCACGCAGTTCTATTCCGCCGCGCCGGTTTGCTCGCCATCGCGGGCCGGGCTGATGACCGGGCGCTATCCGCTGCGGGCCGGGCTCATCACCAACGCGAGTTCCGATCGCAACGGCCCGGTGGCGATGCCCTCCGCCCAGGTCACGATCGCGGAGATGTGCAAGGCCGCCGGCTACGCCACCGCGCACATCGGCAAGTGGCATCTGGGCTACACGCCCGACACCATGCCGAACGCGCAGGGTTTCGATCATTCGTTCGGCCACATGGGCGGCTGCATCGACAACTTCTCGCACTTCTTCTACTGGCAGGGGCCGAACCGCCACGACCTTCATCGCAATGGCATGGAGGTGCATTACCCCGGACGCTTTTTCGGCGACCTGATGGTCGAGGAGGCGGCGAGGTTCATGGAGATGAAGCCGGCGACGCCCTTCTTCATCTATTTCGCGCTGAACATGCCGCACTACCCGTATCAGGGCGACCCGAAGTGGCTGGCGCGCTACCAGAATCTGCCGTCGCCGCGCAACCTCTACGCCGCGTTTCTTTCCGCGTGCGACGAGCGCATCGGCGCGCTGCTCAGGAAAGTGGACGATCTCGGCCTGCGCGAGCGGACCATCGTCGTCTTCCAGTCCGACAACGGGCACTCGACGGAGGAGCGCGCGCACTTCGGCGGCGGCAGCGCCGGAACGTATCGGGGGCAGAAATTCAGCCTCTTCGAAGGCGGCATCCGCCTGCCCGGCATCATCGCGTGGCCCGGCCATCTGCCCGGGGGCGAGGTGCGCGACCAGATGGTGCACTCGTGCGACTGGATGCCGACGGTTGCGGAGCTGGCCGGCGTGAAACTGATCAACCCGGACATTGACGGCAAAAGCATCGTGCCCGTGATCCGCTCGGCCGCCGCTGCGTCGCCACATGCCGTGTTGCACTGGCATGTCGGCGGCGGGAAGCAGCCGCAATGGGCCGTGCGCGAGGGCGACTGGAAACTCATCGGCAACATCCAGTCCACGCCGGACCCCGAATTGCGCGCCGAAGACAGGCCGTTTTTCCTCTCCAACCTGGCGACGGACGTTTCGGAGAAGACCAACCTGGCAAAGCAGCACCCCGAGGTCGTGCTGCACCTCCGCAAACTCCACGACGACTGGCTCGCCGCAAGCCAGACGCCTTCGGTCCAGGGTGCCGTCAAAGACAAGCGCGGCAACGAACAGTAACGCCCGATCCGTCATGCCCATCATCAATCCCTCCCAGGCCCGGCCTGAATACGATGTCGCCATCGTCGGCTCCGGGGCCGGCGGCGGCCAGATGGCCTACACGCTCACGATGGCCGGCTTGAAATGCGTCATGCTCGAGGCCGGCCGCGACTACCACACGGACGACGAGACGGCCATGTTCCAGCGGCCCGACCAGGCGCCGTTGCTCGGCACGCCGACGCCGGACAAACACTTTGGGTTTTACGACGCGACGATTGACGGCGGCTGGCAGGTGCCGGGCGAACCCTACACACAGGCCAGCAGCAAGCCGGAGGAGCAGTTCTGGTGGTGGCGCGCGCGCATGCTGGGCGGCCGCACGAACCATTGGGGCCGAATCTCGCTGCGCAACGGCCCCTACGATTTCAAGCCGCGTTCCCGCGACGGCCTCGGCTTCGACTGGCCCGTCGGCTACGAGGACATCGCGCCCTACTACACGAAGGTGGAGATGCTCATCGGCGTGTATGGCACCAACGAGGGCATGGAGAACGCGCCCGATTCCCCGCCGGGCGTGCTGCTGCCCCCGCCCAGGGGCCGGGCCTCGGAACTCCTCACGCAGAAGCACGCCAGGAAGGTCGGCGTGCCGGTCATTTCCATCCATCGCGCGGTGTTGTCACGGCTGCTGGATGCGGAGACGATCCCCGCGAAGCTGCATCCTGGCAATCCCCGCGCGCAGAAGATCACCGCCGATGCGATGCGCGCGCGCGCCGCGTGCTTCTGGGCGACGCATTGCGGCCGCGGCTGCAACATCCGCGCGAACTACCAGAGCACCACGGTGCATCTTCCGCCCGCGCTGGCCACGGGCAATCTCGACATCATCACCAACGCCCATGTGCGCGAAGTCACGCTGGGCCAGGACGGCCGGGCCGGCGGCGTGCTCTTCATCGACAAGAAGACCGGCCGGGAGGAGCGCGTGAAGGCGAAGGCGGTGGTGCTGGCCGCCAGCTCCGGCGAGACCGTGCGGATTTTGCTGAACTCGAAGAGCGCACAGTTCAGGAACGGCCTCGCCAACCGCTCCGGGCTGGTCGGCAAATACATCATGGACTCCGTCGGCACGTCGGTCTCGGGCCATGTTCCCGCGCTCGAAAACCTGCCGCCGCACAACGAGGACGGGGCCGGAGGCTCGCACTTCTACGCGCCGTGGTGGCTTTGCCGCGAGCAGAAGGCCGGCAGGCTCGACTTCGCCCGCGGTTATCACATCGAGATGGGCGGCTCGCGCCAGATGCCCGGCGGTCACAGCCCCGTGCCGGCGGACCTGGTGCGCGGCGCCTATGGCACGAAGTTCAAGGAGGAGGCGCGGCGTTACTATGGCTCGATGGTGGGCTTCAGCTGCCGGGGTGAGATGATTCCCAACGAGCATTCCTTCGCCGACCTCGATCCGCAGGTGAAGGACAAGTGGGGCATCCCCGTCCTTCGCTGGCACTGGCGCTGGAGCGACCACGAGCTGAACATGGCGCGGCACTCGGTGCGGACGTTCAGCGCGATCATCGAGGCGATGGGCGGAACCGTCCGCACCCAGCCCGTGAAGGACGGGAAGGACGCCATCGCCCCCGGCGGAAAAATCATCCACGAAGTGGGCGGCGCGCTCATGGGCGACAGTCCGAAGCAATCCGTCTGCAACCAGTGGAGCCAGACATGGGACGTGAAGAACCTCTTCCTCTGCGACGCCTCGCCGTTCCCCTCGAACGCCGACAAGAACCCGACCCTCAGCATCATGGCCCTCGCGTGGCGCAGGGGCGACTACATCATCGAGCAATCGCGCCGGGGAAACCTCTAGGCCAGCCTCTCCATGAAGCATCCCGAACCTTCCCGCCTGCCCCGCCGCACCGTGCTCAAGTGGTTCGCCGCCGCGACGGCCGCGATGCAGCTTGAGCAACTCGGCGGCGTCGCGCCCGGTGCCGTCCCGTCCGCCAAAGGCTACGGCACCGATCCGCAGGTCGCGGGCTACTACAAGCCGGGCGATTTCTGGCCGCTCACGCTGAACGCCGCACAGCGCCGGACGGTTGCCGCTCTTGCCGATCTTATCCTGCCAGCCGACCACCTTGGCCCCGCCGCCAGCGCGGTGCGCGTGCCGGACTTCATCGACGAATGGGTCAGCGCCCCCTACCCCGACCAGCAGAAGGACCGTGAGGTCATCCTGCCGGGAATCAAGTGGCTCGAAGACGAGTCGCGCAGCCGGTTCAAACAGGGTTTCTCCGAGGCGGGCGACGTTCAGCGGCGCGCCATCTGTGACGACATCTGCTGGCCGGCTGACGCCAGGCCGCCTTTCAAAAAGGCCGCCGAGTTCTTCCAGAAATTCCGCAGCCTCGCCGCCGGCGCCTACTACGGCACCGAGGCGGGCTGGCAGGCCATCGGTTACGTGGGCAACGTCGCGCTTACGCAGTTTGACGGCCCGCCCCAAGAGGTGCTGAAGCGCCTGGGCGTGGAGCAGACGGTGAAGTGAGCGCGGTTTCCAGCACCTGACGGATTCAACACATGAACATTGCAAAGGTCGTTTTCCTCACCCTTTGCCTCGCCCTCGGCGGCCAGGCCCGCGCCGCGTCGCGCCCAAACATCCTCTGGATCGTCACCGAGGACATCAGTCCCAATCTCGGCTGCTACGGCGACAAGTTTGCGGTGACGCCGAACCTCGATCGCCTCGCCGCGCGCAGTGT
>JBAYGL010000192.1:0-9365 GCA_041666725.1 Limisphaerales bacterium | reverse complement strand
GCGTGGTTCGGCATCCGCATCAACACGGTGGCGAACTCCCGCACCGCGTTCTCCGCGCTCAAGGGCAACGCCCTGAACACGCTGATGATCCCGCTGCAGTCCGGCATGAGCGTCGGCCTGCTGCTGGTGTGTGTGGAGCTGTTCTTCATGATCTGCATCCTGTGCTTCCTGCCCAAGGAACTCGTCGGCCCGTGCTTCATCGGCTTCGCCATCGGCGAGTCGCTCGGGGCGAGCGCGCTGCGCATCTGCGGCGGCATCTTCACCAAGATCGCGGACATCGGCGCGGACCTGATGAAGATCGTCTTCAAGCTGCCCGAGGATGATCCGAAGAACCCCGGCGTCATCGCGGACTGCACGGGTGACAATGCCGGCGACTCCGTCGGACCGACGGCGGACGGCTTCGAGACTTACGGCGTGACGGGCGTGGCGCTCATCGCGTTCCTCGCGCTGGCGCTGGGCACCACGGAGGTTTGCGGCCAGCTCATCATCTGGATTTTCACGATGCGCATCCTGATGGTCATCACCTCGCTGGTGTCGTATGAGGCGAACAAGGGGTTGAGCAAGACGCTCTTCGGTGCCAAGAAGGACTTCGATCTCGAAGCGCCGCTGACCAACCTCGTCTGGCTCACGTCCATCGTCTCCATCGTCGTCACGTTCGTCGCCAGTCACCTGCTGCTGGCCGGCTTCAAGGACGGCGCGGGCGCGGCCATGCCCGACCTCTGGTGGGTGCTCTCGATCATCATCTCGTGCGGCACGATCGCGGGCGCGCTGATCCCGGAGTTCACCAAGATTTTCACCAGCCCACACTCCAAGCATGTGAAGGAAGTCGTCACCGCGTCCGACCACGGTGGCGCTTCGCTGAACATCCTGTCCGGCCTCGTCGCCGGCAACTTCTCCGCGTTCTGGACCGGCCTGTGCATCCTGTCCCTGATGCTCATCAGCTACCTCACCGCGACCTACAGCGGCTCGCCGGTCGCGGCATTGATGCCGGCGGCCTACACGTTCGCCGCGCCCATCTTTGCGTTCGGTCTCGTGGCCTTCGGCTTCCTCGGCATGGGGCCGGTGACCATCGCGGTGGACAGCTTTGGCCCGGTGACGGACAACGCGCAGTCGGTCTATGAATTGAGCCAGATCGAAGGCCGGCCCGGCATCGCGAAGGACATCGAGCAGAACTTCGGGTTCAAACCCGACTTCGCCGACGCCAAGCTCCAGCTCGAAAAGGGCGACGGCGCGGGCAACACCTTCAAGGCCACCGCCAAGCCCGTGCTCATCGGCACCGCCGTCGTCGGCGCGACCACCATGGTCTTCGGCATCATCATGATGCTCATCAACGTGAAGGCCGGTGAGAATCCCACGGCCGCCAAGCTCCAGGAGGCCATCACCAGCGTCATCGCCGCGCTCAGCGTCGTGCAACCCGAGATTCTGCTCGGCCTGCTGATGGGCGGCTCGGTGATCTACTGGTTTACGGGCGCGAGCATGCAGGCGGTCGTGACCGGCGCGTATCGCGCGGTGGTTTACATCAAGGAGAACATCAAGCTCGACGCCGCCACGGCGAGCATCGAGGACAGCAAGAAGGTCGTGGAGATCTGCACGATCTACGCGCAGAAGGGCATGGTGAACATTTTCATGGTCGTGTTCTGTTTCGCGCTCGGACTGCCGTTCTTCAACCCTTACTTCTTCATCGGCTACCTCGTCGGCATCGCGTTCTTCGGCCTCTTTCAGGCCATCTTCATGGCCAACGGCGGCGGCGCGTGGGACAACGCGAAGAAAATTGTCGAGGTGGACATGCGCGCCAAGGGCACGCCCATCCACGCGGCAACCGTCGTGGGCGACACGGTGGGCGACCCGTTCAAGGACACGTCCAGCGTTTCGATGAACCCGGTGATCAAGTTCACCACGCTCTTCGGCCTGCTGGCGGTGGAAATCGCCGTGGAAATGAAGAAGGGCAATCCCACGGGCTGCACGAACTACGTCATCGGCGGGTTCTTCTTCCTCGTGGCGCTCTTCTTCGTCCACCGCAGCTTCTACGGGATGCGCATTCCCGAGGCGTCGGCAAAGGACTGAGCCAAATCACAGCTCTGAACGCGAAAAGCGGCGGCCACAGGCCGCCGCTTTGTTTTTCTCGCGAAGGCCCGGGACCGGGTGCGGCACCCCTCCCCGGGCCGGAGGGCCATAAGTTTTGACTTTCGGCGGGGCCAACCTAGATTTGCCCCACGATGCTCGCAGTCGGCAGCAACACGGCGACCGCCCAGCCCCCCAGTTCGGCT
Source organism: Limisphaerales bacterium (assembly GCA_041666725.1). Classification (GTDB taxonomy): domain Bacteria; phylum Verrucomicrobiota; class Verrucomicrobiia; order Limisphaerales; family SXTU01; genus SXTU01. Next base: position 7,098 of record JBAYGL010000192.1, on the reverse strand, counting down.
CCTGAAGAATCCCGCGTCGTTTGGAAGCGGATCGTGGAGCCGGTGCAGCCTTTTCTCGACGCGGTTTCGCGCCGGTTGGAGGAGCAGGTTGGCGCCTTCGACCCCGAAATCTCCGCTTACGCCCGCTACGCCCTGTCGAACCAGGGCAAGCAGCTCCGCCCCGCGCTCGTGGCGCTCGCCGCCAACGCCGCCGGGCGCACCACGGACGAGCATGTCACCGTCGCCGTCATCATCGAGATGGTCCACCTGGCCACCCTTGTCCACGACGATGTGATGGACTCGGCGGAGATCCGCCGCCGCCGGCCCACCCTCGCGGCGAACTGGGGCAACGAGATTTCCGTGCTGGTGGGCGACTGCCTCTTCGCCCACTCGCTCAAGCTGTCCGCAGGCTTTCCCACGCCGGTCATCTGCCGCGCCGTGGCATCGGCCACGAACACGGTGTGCTCGGGTGAGATTCTTCAGACGCATCGCCGGCTGAACTTCGAGGTGAGCCGCGCGGAGTATTTCAAGGTGCTGGGGATGAAGACCGCCGAGCTGTTTGCGCTCTCGTGCGAGCTGGGCGCGCTGCTGTCCGGGGCGACCGAGGCGGAACGCGCCGCCCTGCGCGACTACGGCATGGCGCTGGGCACGGCGTATCAGATTTACGACGACTGCGTGGACGTGTTTGGTTCCGAGGCCAGCGTTGGAAAATCCCTCGGCACGGACCTGGCCAGCGGCAAGATCACCCTGCCGCTCCTCGTGGTGCTCGAGCGCGCCAGGGCCGAGGACAAGGCCCGGCTCAAGGAACTGGTGCAGGCCTGGCGGCCCCACCATCTGGAGAAGGTGCTTGCCCTGCTGCAGGAACACGATGCCTTGAAGGAATCCCGCCGGGTCATCTTCCAGTATCTCGCCGCCGCGAACAAATCCCTGTCCATCCTCCCGGAGACGGAAGGCCGCGCCGCGCTGGCGACGCTCAGTGAATTCCTCGGCCGCCAGACCATCGCGCTGGGCGGGTGACAGAAGCATGACGCTGACAAGGACAATCGCCTTCTCCCTTCGCGGAGCGAGGGGAGAAGGTGGCCGAAGGCCGGATGAGGGGAGCGGCCACCAACGCCGACGCGGCCAACCCCTTACCCCGTCCGCACCCATGAACCGGAGCGCCGAGCATTGCTCGGCAGGAGCGAACGCACGCCCCAAAGCCGGGCAATGCTCGGCGCTCCGCCCCGGTTCAGGGGCCGAAATCGCGGCAGTTGGCGGGCCGTTGATTCTCTCCCCTTGCTCCGCAAAGGGAGGGGGAGTCGAAGGGCATTTGGCGAAAGCATGACAGTCATGGCTGGAGTTTCCCCATCGCAATCCGCCCCGGCTGAAGCTTCGCCCCAGCCCGACGACCTGACGTTGGTCCGCCGCGCGCAAGGCGGCGATGCAGACGCTTACGACGAACTGGTGCGGCGCTACCAGCGGCAGATCTACGGGGTCGTGTATCACATGACCTCGCACCACGAGGACGCGAACGACCTGACACAGGAGGCCTTCGTCAAGGCGTGGCAGGCGCTCAAGTCCTTCAAGGGCGACTCCAGCTTTTTCACCTGGCTCTACCGCATCGCCGTCAACCGCACGCTCAACCACCTCAAGCAGCGCAAATTCCGCGACAGCAAGCACGCGATGAGCCTCAACGACCTCGACGTCGAGGCCGAGAACCACCCCGATCTTGTGGCGCTCGTGTCGGGCAGGACCCCGCGCAGGGATGCGGCGCTGGCGGAGTTGAAGGAAAAATTGAACGCGGCGATGCAGCGGCTGTCCGAAAACCACAGAGTCGTCGTTACCTTGCACGACATCCAGGGTCTGCCGCATGACGAGATCGCGGAGATTCTTGACTGCAACACGGCGACGGTGCGAACGCGGCTGTTTTACGCGCGCCAGCAGTTGCAGGGCATGCTGTCCGACTATCTGAAGTGACCTATGAAACCGGCCCCTCAAAACCCCGACGAGTTTGAGTCAGTGAAGAAGCTCCTGGCGCTCAAGCGCCACGAGGAGCCGCCGCCCGGCTACTTCGACCGGCTGCCGGGCCAGGTGCGCGCCCGCATCGCCCAGGCGGAGGCAGGCCCGGAGCCTTGGTGGCGTCGCTGGGCCGGGTTGTGGGATGTCCTGCCCGCGCAGGCAACGGGCTATGCGGCGTTTGCCTGCCTGCTGGTTCTGGGTGCGTTCTGGCTCGCGAATCCCTCCGGTTCGCAAAACGGCCGGCAGCTCGCAACCACGCCGACGCCCCCGGCGGTCACCAACCAGGCCAATGCGGGCAATCTCTCGAACAGCGCTCCGACAGGTCTGTTCAACACGCCTTCCCTTCCCGTTCAACCGGTGGAGTTCAAGAAACAGTAGCGGCGGGCGGGGACAGCCCGCTCCGCGCGTTCAAACCACGAACTCCAACTCCGGCTGCCTGGGGATCAGGCCCTGCTCCGCCGCCCTGCCGAGAAACCTCCGGATGGCCTCGCGCCCCCGCTCGCCGTAGTCGAGTGTCCAGTGGTTCACATACATCCCGACGAACTTGTCCGCGAGGTCGTGGCCCATCCCGCGCGCCCAGCGCAGAGAGTGAGCCACCGCCTCGGGCCGGTGGTCCAGGCTGTAGCGGATGCTTTCAGTGAGCAGGTCGGAGATGATCTTGCGCTCATCCGCCGGGATGCGCTTGTGGATGACATTCCCGCCCAGCGGCAGCGGCAGGCCGTCGTTCTCGCGACCCCACCAGGCGCCAAGGTCTTCGCAGAGCTGGAAGCCGTGTTTCTCGAAGGTGAGCTGTCCCTCGTGGATGATGAGGCCCACGTCTGCCACGCCGTTCTGCACCGCTTCAAAAACAAGGTCGAACGGCACGATGACGTGCTCGAACTCGCGCGCCGGCCTGCCGAGGTAGAGTTGCAGCGCCAGGAATGCGCTGGTCATGCGGCCCGGCACGGCGATGCGCTTGGTGGCGATGACTTCGCGTGTGAGCGGGCGCCTGGCCACAAGCATCGGCCCGTAGCCGTCGCCCATGCTCGCCCCGCTGGGCAGCAGGGCGTATTGGTCGCTGACGTGCGCGTAGGCGTGGATGCTGACGGCGGAGATGTCCAGCTCGCCGCGCGTGGCGCGCTCGTTGAGAGTCTGGATGTCCTGCAGGATGTGCTCGAAGCGGTAGCCGTGTGACGGGATCAAGTCCTTCGCCAGTGCGTAGAACATGAAGGCGTCATCCGGGTCGGGCGAGTGGCCGAGTGTCAGCGTGCGTTGCGACATGGGGGAAAATGTCCGCTGCCGTGCGCCGGCTTGTCGAGCGGAGAAATGATTCAGGCGGGCGCGCCTATGAGTTCCTCCACCGTCCGGAGGAAGGTCGCGTCCTGAAAGCTGCCCTTGGTGAGGAACACATCCACGCCGGCCCGCAACCCGCGCTGGCGGTCTTCCTCGCGCTCCTTGTAGGTGATCATCATCACCGGCAGCGAGCGCAGGAGCACGTCCGCCTTGATGAGCCGTGTCAGCTCGGAACCGTCCATCCGCGGCATGTCCATGTCCGTGATGACGAGGTCGAACCGGCCGGCGCGCACCGCGTTCCAGCCGTCCGTGCCATCCACGGCGACTTCGACTTCGTAGCCGCGCTCCACGAGAAGTTTCCGTTCCAGCTCGCGCACGGTGAGCGAGTCATCCACCACCAGCACGCGCTGGCGGGGCCGGGCGGGGCCGCCCGCCGGCAGGTCGCGCCGCCCGCCGCCGGCGGCCCCCGCCGACAAAATGCGTTCCGCCGAGCGCAGCACATCGTCCACATCCAGAATCAGCACGGGCGCGCCTTCCTCCATGAGCGCGCCGGCCGCGATGTCCTGCACCTTGCCGAGCTTGGGGTCCAGCGGCAGCACCACCAGTTCGCGTTCGCCGACAAACCGGTCCACGAGCAGGCCGACGCATTGCTCGCGTTCGCCCAGCACGATGACCGGCAGTTCGCCGTTCAAGCCCTGCGGCTCGCCGCGGTCGAGCACCTGGTGCGCCGTGATCAGCGGCACCCGTCGCCCGTCGTGAAGGAAGGTCTGGTGGCTCCCCGCCGTTTCGACCTCGCTGCGCTCCAGTTTGAGCGTGCGACCGACCGTCGTGAGCGGCACGGCGTAAGGCTCGCCTGCGATGTTCACCAGCAGTGCGCGGACCACCGAGAGGGTGAGCGGGAGCTGCAGCTGGAACCGCGTGCCCTCGCCCGTCACCGAGGTCACACGCACAGAGCCGCGCACGCTTTTGACCACGTTCATCACGATGTCCAGGCCCACGCCGCGCCCGGACAGCTCGGTGACGTCCTCCTTGGTGGAGAATCCCGGCAGGAAGAGGAATTCCAGCAGTTCGTGCTCGCTCAACTGCGCGGCCGTCGCCGCCGATGTCAGACCCTTGCGCACGACAAACTCGCGCATCCGGTGGTAGTCCACGCCGCGTCCGTCGTCCGCCACGGAGACGAGCAGCTTGCCGTTGCTGTGGCGCGCCTCGATCGTGAGCCGCCCCGCGCGCGGCTTGCCCTTGCTGACACGGTCATCGGGCGCCTCCATCCCGTGATCGAGCGCGTTGCGGAGCATCTGGGTGACCAGTGGCTCGATTTTTTCAAGGATGTCGCGGTCCACCTGCGTGTCCTCGCCGTGGATCTCCAGACGGGCTTCCTTGCCGAGCCGTTTGGACAGGTCGCGCACCATGCGCGGGAAGCTCTGGACACCGTCGACAAAGGGCCGCATCCGACACGAGAGAGCCGCGCCATACATGCGCCCGGAAATGTTTGAGGAACGGCGGCCCAGGCTCTCCAAGTCCACAAGACGGTCGCCAAGATAGTGCCGCGCGTCGGCCACGCGCGTCTCAAGGGCGTGCAACCGGTCGCGCAACGTGTCGTTCAACATCTCCGTGGGCAGCGCGTCCCGCACATCATCGAACGCGGCGCTGAGTTCCGTGAGCTGCCGCTTCAGACGCAGGAGGGTTTCGGCAAACGGCCGCAGCCGCCGCGCCTCGACCTGCGATTCGCCGGCGAGGGCCAGCAGGCGGTTCAGGCTGTCCGCCGTGATGCGCAGCGAGCGGTCCAGTTCGTCCCTGGGGACGGGGGGCGTGGCCGTTTCGTTTTCCGTCTCCGTCGTTTTGACCGGTTGTCCGGCCGGGGAGCCTTCGGAATGCGCAAACTTCTCCGCCTGTCCGTGCACTTCCATGAGCGCAGCGACGCTGGTGAGATAGGCGTCAATCTCCGGTGCCCGCTCCCCGTTCCATTTTTCCATTTCGGATTCGGACGTGTGGGCGATGCGGTCGAGCAGGTCCACCCCGTCCAGCATCATGTCCACCAGCAGCGTGGCGAACGCGGTCTGGCCGCGATATTTCGGATCGAGATCAGCACGGTCGAGCAAACCGACGACGGGTTTCTGATGAAGCGGCACGGGGCTGCGCTGTGCGGCGACGAACGTGTCCTCCATGGCGTGTGCGACGCGGACGGCGGCGTCGAGGCCGACGATCCGGGCCGCGCCCTTGAGCGAGTGGGCGGCGCGCATCAGGGATTCGAGCTGTGCGGGCGTCGCCTCCTTTTCAAGGGCGAGCAGGCCGGCGCTCAAAACGGACTTCTGGTTCTCGGTCTCGGCCTTGAACAGGTCGAGCATCGAGAAGCTGCTCAGGTCGTCTGGCATGGAGTTGCTCATGCGAGGCTCCGTTTCAGGGCGGCGAAAAGCTTCGCTTCATCGAGGCAGCAGACGCTCCGGCCGCGCCATCCCACACGGCTGCGGCCCGCCGCGCCCATGACCTGGTCATCGGGTGCAATTGCGGAGGGTTCCGCCGGCAGCACGAGGTGCTGGACGCCCCGCACCTCGGTGACGGGAAAGGCGTAGCGTTCGCCGGCGTGGCTGATCACGAGCATCCGGCTGGCGGACTTCCCGGGCAGGGCGGAGCCCGTTCCAACGCCCTTCTCCACGCCCAGCAGCCGGCCCACGGAAACGCACGCGAGAAGTTCGCCGCGCACATTCACAACGCCGAGCAGCACGCCTTCGCGCCGGTGCGGAAGGGTGTGGATCGGCCGCGTCTCGCCGACTTCCTCCATGACTCCGATGCCCAGCGCGAGCCATTCGTCGCCGATGCGGAAGACCAGCAGCGGGGTTCCATCCGGCCCGGCGTGCCGGCGTTCGGCCAGGTGGGCCGTCCACTCGTGCCGGTAGCCGGCGGGCGGACGGGCGTCGAGCAGGTGCAGCGCCGCGGCGGCGTAGGTGGGGCAGTTACGGCAATGGAGATGGCTCTTCAACTCCACGCACGAGCCGTTGCCCCAGACGCCGATGTGCTGCCAGCAGTCGGCCATCGCCGCGGGCGAGGCCACGGCGAGCGTGGCCTGCTCCGGCGGGGCGGGCTCGGTGGCCGGCCTGCTCCGGCGCTGGTTTTTGAAGTCAGACAGCATCGGGTTTGAGGGGCTGCGTGAGATAATACACCGCGAGCAGGTCGCGCAACTCGTCGGTGAGCAGCCTGTCGAGCTGCAGCAAACGGAGCCGCCCGCGCGGGTCGGGCGCGACAAGGGCGTCTCCCGCAGAGGAAAACTCGCCGAGATTCTTCTGCACCAGTTCGGTGGCGTGCTCGGCGATGATGCCCAGCGACCGCTTCACGCCGGGCTGCGGGTCGTGACGGAGGAGCAGTATGCGGGTGCTGAGGCGGAGGTTGGAAGGCCGGCCCAGTGCGAGCACGCAGAGGTCCAGCACCGGCACCGGTTCGCCACGGTAGCTGAACTCGCCCGCCGTGCCGGCAGGCGCGCCGGGGATTTTCCGCAGTTCCACCATCGCCAGCACCTCGATCACCCGCGCGGCCTCCAGCGCATAGCGGTCGGCTCCGACTTGGAAGACGAGGAAGAGCATGGGAGCGATTAGCAGTCAGCGGTCAGCCGGCGGCGGCCAGCTTTCAGCGACCGGACTTCAGCACGACGCGACTGCGTTCCGGCTGAAAGCTGAAAGCTGAAAGCTGAAAGCTGAAAGCTCATCTTGTCCCCGGAAGTTTGAACCGCGCCACGCCCTCGCGCAGGCCGTAGGCCGTGCTCTTGAGCTGGTCAATGGCCTGGTTGGATTGTTCGAGGGACTGGGCGGTCTGCTGGACGGCCTTGCTGAGCTGGGCGAGCGACTCGCTGATCTGCTG
>JBAYGL010000191.1:0-9373 GCA_041666725.1 Limisphaerales bacterium | reverse complement strand
TCCGTCAGCAAAATGTCCGGCCGGATGACGCGCGGCAGCTCGTTTTTGAGCGCCGGGTGCCGCTGAAGTTCGACGAGCCACGCGGGCTTGCCTTGGTCCAGCCAGCGCGCAATCCACTCCGGCTGCTTGCCCTCGGCGCTCTTGCGATAGAGCAGGTTGACCGCGCGATAGAACTGGAGCAGGACGCGTCCGAGCGAATCGAGTTCCTTCGCCAGCTCCGGCCCCAGGGCAAAGGGCGTCGGCGAGACGCGCCAGTGCTGGTCGGCAAAGAGACCGCCGGGCGGCAGGGCGGCACGGACGCTGCGGGCAGCATCGGCGGGATTGACCGGAGAAGTGACAGGCGAGGTCGGCACGAGGCTAGAGCGCTTCGATGGGATAGGTTGTCAGCCAGATGTCGAGCTGCTGAAACCGGCTTTTGAGCTGGTCCTTGAACCCGACGAAGAACTCCCGGTTCGCGGCAGTGTCGCTCACGTCCACAAACACGCGCACCAAATCATCGTGAAAGACCGCTCCCTGATTCTCCCACAGACCTTGGATGATCTGGGTTTCGCAGGAAACCGCGCCAAAACGCCGCCGCAGTTCGAGCAGCACTTCGGCAAACACCTCGCGGGGCACCTCCGTGCCGTCGTTAAGCCGCTGCGGCAGCAGTATCTCGTAACGACGCAAGGCGCTCATAGCCGGCTGGTCCCTCCACCACGAATCGGATTCCTTCCCGCGCGAGCGCGGACAACGCCGCCTCCGGCACCATGGTTTCGCCGCTCGCCCAGCTCTTGAACGAGAAGCGCCCGACGAGAAAGCCCAGCGCCTGCCGCTCGGTGGCTTCGTCGAGGAAACGGATAATCGTCATGGTCGGAAACTAGCGGCTCACGTCCGGTGCGGCAAGCGAAGTTCCAGCTACCTGGCGAAGAAGAAGCGGACCATGCCCATCGCCAGCGCGAAGGCCCAGCCGTTGGCGAAGGATTCCATCCGCGTGCGCTCCTTGCCCTTGGCCTCGCGCCGACTGCCGATGAAGGACATCATCCAGCCGGCCACGACGGGCACCACGACGAGCGTCGTCAAGCGAAGCCACATGGCTTTCAACAGGTGATTTCGAAGCAGCAGCAGGCTCAAGCCGCCGGCAATGGCTCCGAGCAGGATGTAGCCGAAGAACGCGACGACGGGGTTGCGCTTCGCCGCTTCCGCCCGGCCGGCCAGCGCACCGAAGCCAATGTCCACCAGCACCTCGAAGAGCAGTTGCAGCAGCAACTCGCCGAAGACGCTGAAGAGGATTTCGAAGAGGAATTCCATGGGTCCACTTCACCCACGCACCTGCCCGCTGCCGAAGCCGAGCCATTTATAGGTGCAAAGCTCATCCAGACCCATCGGGCCGCGCGCGCCGATCTTGTCGGTGCTGATGCCGATCTCCGCGCCCATGCCGAACTCGCCGCCGTCGGTGAAGCGCGTGCTCGCGTTCCAATAGACCGCCGCGCTGTCCACCTCGGCGAGGAACTGCCGCGCCGCCGCCTCGTCGCGCGTCACTATGCTGTCGCTGTGCGCGGAGCCGTAGTGGTTGATGTGGTCAATCGCCGCCTTCACGCCGTCCACGACGCGGACGTTGAGGATGTAGTCGTTGTATTCGGTGAAGAAATCCGCATCCGATGCGGATTTCAGTTGAGAGTTGAAAGTTGAAAGTTGAGAGGCGAGCACGGCGCGCGCTGCTTCGTCTGCGCGGAGTTCGACTTTCTTCTCGTCGAGCTTGGCGGCGATAGCCGGGAGAAATTTCTCCGCCACCGCCTTGTCCACGAGCAGGGTTTCCGCCGCGTTGCAGACGGCGGGGCGCTGGACTTTGGCGTTCATCACGATGCTCTCGGCCATCGCGAGGTCGGCGGCGGCGTGGACGAAGACGTGGCAGACGCCTTTGTAGTGTTTGATCACCGGCACCTTGCTGCACTCGGCCACGGCGCGGATGAGACCCTCGCCGCCGCGCGGCATGCAGAGGTCCACGTATTGCGTGAGCGAGAGCAGCGCGGGGATGGCCTCGCGGTCCGTGGTGGGCACGACCTGGATGGCGTGCGCGGGGAAGCGCTCGCCCAGCGCGGCGCGACCGGCGGAAACCATGGTCCCGGCGATAACGGTGTTCGAGTTCAACGCCTCCTTGCCGCCGCGCAGGATGGTGGCGTTGCCGGTCTTGAAGCACAGGCTCGCGGCGTCGGCGGTCACGTTCGGGCGCGACTCGTAGATGATGACGACGACGCCGATGGGCGTGGCGATTTTCTGGAGGCGCAAGCCGTTCGGACGCGTGCGGTCGTCGAGGATGCGGCCCACGGGGTCGGGCAACGCGGCGACTTCGCGGAGGCCCTTCGCCATCGCGGCGATGCGTTTGTCGTCGAGCTTGAGGCGGTCGAGCATCGCGGTGGAGAGGCCCATCTGCGCGCCGGTGGCCATGTCCTTCGCGTTGGCGGCCTGGAGCGCCGGGGCGCTGGCTTGCAACGCATCCGCCATCGTGAGGAGCGCGCGGTTCTTGTCGGCGGTGGAAAGCTTGGCCAGCTCGCGCGAGGCGGCTTTCGCCTGCTGCGCGAGCAGCGTCATTTGATTGAGCAACGACATGGGGGACAAAGTAAGGCAAAGGCAGGGGAAACGTCCAACGTTCAACTTCCAAAGCCGGCAAGTTCGGTAGTCGCAACCTTCAGGTTGCGAATTGGAAACTCGTGACGCGCAGGCTGAAGCCTGCGGCTACAGCTCCGCGATCCACACCAGCGTGCCGACGGGCAGCAGGTCGAAGAGCGGGATGAGGTCGGCGTCCGTGAGGTGGATGCATCCGTGCGAGGCGGGACGGCCGAAGCTGGCCGGGTCGCCGAAGCCGTGGATGTAGATGTAGCGGGCGAAGGTGTCCACGTTGCCGCCGCGGTTGAAGCCGGGGTCAAGGCCGTCCAGCCACAGGATGCGCGTGGTGATGGACTCCAGCGGCAGACCGTCGTGGAGGTGGCCGACGGGCTTGCGGCCCTTGAAGACGGTGCCGGCAGGCGCACCCTCGCCGTGCTTTTCCGCGATGCGATGCAAGCCCAGCGGCGTGCAGTTCGAGCCGGCCACCTGGCCGATGCCGAACTTCGAGGTGGAACAGACGAACTCCTTCGCGCACTTGTAGCGGCGGTCTGTGACCGCCGAATCTTCCTCGTCGCGCGGCGCACGGTGGTCGCAGACCGCCGCTACAGACTGACACTCAAACAGCGCCGCCCGTTGCTCCGCGATGCTGACGGTGAAGACATGGCGCGTGGGCGTGACGCCGAGGCGCTTGCCGGCTCGGCGAAAGGCGGCGGGCAGGCGCGGGGGCTTCATGCGGAGCATACGACTCGCTCCATTCGAGCGGCGACGCGTTTCGCCAGTTCTTCCAGCCAGTGCGCGGGCCGGGCCTTCGCATTCTCAGGAGAGGTGAGCTGTGTCAGCCCGTTCGCCGACTGGAACCATTTCTGCAACACCGCAGCATCCTGCACCACGCCGCCGAGGCCCAGGCACGGCAGCTTGCGCGCACGGCACCGGCGGGCAATCTCGCCGGTCCCCTTCCCCATCAACGTCGAGCGGTCCAGCGCACCCTCACCGGTGATGACCAGGTCGGCCGCGTTCAAATGCTCCTCCAGCTTCGCGTGCCGCGCGATCAGGTCGAAGCCCGACTCCAGGCTCGCCCCGGCGAAGGCGCACAGGCCGAAACCCAATCCTCCCGCCGCACCCGCGCCGGGCAGAACGGCGGAGTCGCGTCCCGAGCGTGCCCGCACCGCATTGGCCAGGCGACGCAAGGCGCGCTCGGCGGCCGGAAATTCTTCCGGGCGCAGCCCCTTTTGCGGGCCATACACACGGGAGCAACCGCGGGCTCCGAGCAGCTTGTTCTGCACGTCCACCGCGACGACGAGCTGCGGGAACAGCTTGCGACGACGCGGCGACACCATCCGGTCCAACCGCTGGAGCTGCGTCCAGCAGGGCAGCGCCCCGCCATTCTCGTCGAAAAATTTCCAGCCCAGCCCGCGCGCCACCCCTGCCCCGCCGTCATTCGTCGCGCTGCCACCGATTCCCACAAAGCACCGACGAGCGCCCTTGTCCGAAGCCGCCCGCAGCACGGCGGCGAGACCGAACGTATCGAGCTGAAACGGGTGGAACTGCTTCGGCGGCAGCATCGCTAGACCGATGATCTTCGCGGACTCGATGATCGCTGTCTTCGACTTCGCATCCCACCACCACTGCCCTTCGATCTGACGATGCGCGGCGTCAACGGTCTGGACCTTCTGCAACTTCGCGCCGAGGGATGCGCTGAGAATTTCCCCAAACCCGTCCCCGCCATCGCTGATGGGCAGCAGCATGACGCGGTCGTCCGGGCGGGCCTTGCGCCAGCCGGCGGCGATGGCATCGGCGGCGGCGTGCGCGGTGAGCGTGCCCTTGAACTTGTCCGGCGCAATCAAAACACGAAGCGACATGGGCGCAGGATAGCGATCCGGCAATTGGTTGGAAACGAGAAGAAGCACGAGCGGAAATCCAAAGGTGTGGGCGGATGAGAAGTGTCGGGACGAACACACGCTGCGGATGGCCGCTCGTCTCTGCGGCATGAATGCCGCGCTTGTCGCTCCAACTGCATCGTTCCGGCTGAGTGCCTGTCTGAACGATTGCGGGGTCGCAAAGTGGAGGGACTCCGGTTATCTTCCTTCCGTCATGCTTCGCATCAACCCAAGTCCCCGGGCCTTCAGACAGGCTCTCAGCGCGCTTCTGACGGTCCGGCTTCTGGCGGTGGCCCTTGCCTTCTCGGAGCTGGGCTGCACGACGCCTTCGACAGTCGCCACGCGACGCCAGGAAAGAACCGCCGCCTACGACGCGCTTCCCGCCGAACAGCGCGCCGCCGTGGATCAGGGCCATCTGAAGGTGGGCATGAGCGAAGACGCCGTTTACATCGCGTGGGGAAAGCCCGCCCAGATACTGCACAGCGGGGACGCGTCCGGGGAGAGCACCGCATGGCTCTATCACGGCACCACCTCGGACCACTATCTCAACTGGCGCTATCGCACCCAGCTCAGGCCGGACGGCTCGACGTTTCTGGACCGCAGCCTGGAGCGCGATCTGGACATCCGGGAATACGTGTCCGCCGAACTGACCTTCCGGGATGGGCGGCTGCAATCCTGGCGCACCCTGCCCCGGCCTCCGGCCCACACGGTTTTTGGGTCTCCCGGCCCGTAGCTGGAGCGCCGGTCTCTGACCCGGCGGGTATTGAAAAGCAGCGGGAAAACGCGCCGGATCGGAGATCGGCGCTCCGCAATGCCAGTCAGCCCTGTCGAGGCCGGCGAGGACGCGGGCGCTACGTAGCGCCGGCCTTTGCGCTCGACCCGTTCCGGACCGGTGTCTATCGTGCGCGCCTTTCTGGAAGCCATGTTGCACCTGAAACTCCAAGCCAGTCTCCAAGCCGCCGTCCGGGCCGTGTTGCCCCACCGGTTGCCAACGCATCCCGTCGCTCCGTAAGAGACGAGGTGACGAAGCTCCCTTGTCCTATCGTGGCAGACGAAGCCGACGCCTCTGTTCGGTGTCCACCCTTCAGGGTGTCGGGTGCGGGAACACGCTGAAGCGTGGACACCAAACGAAGGTGCCGCCGCAATCCAAAACGCATCGCACCAGCCTGTCTCATTGGCTTTGCACTCGACCCCTCCCGCGTCTCTGTTTAGCCTGCGCGCCTTTCTGGAAGCCATGTTGCACCTGAAACTCCAAGCCAGTCTCCAAGCCGCCGTCCGGGCCATCCTGCCGGACGCGGACACCGCCGCAATCCTCGTGCGCCCCTGCCCCGACGCACGCCACGGCGATTACCAGTCCAACGCCCTCATCGCCGTCGCCAAGCAGCGCAAGCTCAACCCCCGCCAGCTCGCCGAGCAGGTGAAGGCCGCGCTCGACGTGACGGAGCTTTGCGACGCCGTGGACATCGCCGGGCCGGGCTTCCTGAACTTCCGCATCCGTCCCGCCGCGCTGGCCGGCGTGCTGCAAAGCGCCGCGCGCGGCGAGCACCTGTTCTTTGCGAAGGCCGCCCGGCCGCGCACGGTGGTCATTGACTTCAGCTCGCCGAACGTCGCCAAGCCCATGCACGTCGGCCACATCCGGTCCACGGGCATCGGCGATTCGCTCCAGCGTGTCTTCCGCCTGCTCGGCCACCGCGTCATCACGGACAACCACATCGGCGACTGGGGCACGCAGTTCGGCAAGCTGCTCCTCGGCTGGAAGCAAATCCTCGACCGCGACGCGCTGGCCGGCGACGCCATCGCCGAGCTGGAACGGCTCTACAAGGTCATCAACGCCGAGTGCGACGCGAACCCCGCGCGGCTGGAGGAAGCGAAGCAGGAGCTGGTGAAGCTCCAGGCGGGCGACGCGGAGAACACCGCCGTCTGGCAGGAAATGATCCGCGTTTCCCAGACGCAGTTCGATGCGATTTACGGACGGCTCGGCGTGAAGTTCGACCACGCGCTGGGCGAGAGCTTCTACAATCCGCAGCTCGGCCCGGTGGTGGATGACCTGCTGGCGCGCGGCATTGCCCGCGAGAGCGAGGGCGCGGTGGGCGTGTTCAGCGATGGCTCGCTGCCGCCGAAGTCCGACCCGTTTCTCGTCAACCGCGACGGCGAGTGGATTCCCGACCCAGCGCTCGTCCGCAAGAGCGACGGAGGCTTCAACTACATGACCACCGACCTCGCCACGGTGGATTACCGGCTCAAGACGTGGTCGCCGGACGAGATCGTCTATGTGGTGGATGACCGGCAGGCCCCGCACTTCCGCAAGCTCTTCCTCACCTTCGCCCGCTGGCAGCCCGAGGCGGCCGCGAAGGTGAAGCTCGTCCACGTCGGCTTCGGGAAAATTCTCGGCGAGGACGGCAAGCCGTTCAAAACGCGCAGCGGTGACACGGTGAAGCTTGGCGAGCTGCTCGACGAGGCGGAGGAGCGCGCGCTGAAAGTCGTGACGGAGAAGAATCCTGATCTGCCCGAGGCGGAACGGAAGGAAATCGCCCGCGTCGTCGGCCTCGGCTCGGTGAAATACGCGGACCTCCTGCCAAACCGCCAGAGCGACTACATGTTCAGCTGGGACAAGATGCTGGCACTGCAAGGCAACACCGCGCCGTATCTGCTGTATGCCTACACCCGGATTCGCAGCATCTTCCGCAAGGGGGGAGAGCAGTCAGCGATCAGCGGTCAGCTTTCAGCCATCGGCCTGAACGCGCCGGACGAAATCGCGCTGGCGAAGCAGTTGATGAACTTCGGCATGGTGCTGGAAGCGGTGGCGGAGGAATACCGCCCGAACTTCCTCTGCAACTACCTCTACGACCTCGCCGGCCTGTTCGCGCGCTTCTACGAAAGCTGCCCGGTGCTCAGGGCCGAGGGAGCCGAGCGCGCCACGCGGCTGCTGCTGTGCGACTTGACGGGCCGGGTGCTCAAACAAGGCCTGGAAGCTCTCGGCATTGAGATTACCGAGCAGATGTGATGACGCACCCCGGTGGGTTCCGGCCTTCAGACAGGCTCTCAGGGGTCATGAGACTTATCGATTTTCTTTACAGCCGGCCTGATCGAAACTAAGAACAGTCCCGTGGAACAGCAGCCCACTCAGGAAGTCGGCTACAAAATCTGGGCGGTGGACGATGTCGTCTATGGCCCGGTGGACATGCCGACTTTGGTCGAGTGGGTCAAGGACGAGCGGGTGCTCGCTGGAACCTGGGTCTTCATCTGTCACAAAGGCGAGTGGTCCAAGGCCGGTCAGATTCCCGAACTGCGCGTGACCTTCAACGCAGTCTCGCCCGGGAGCGCGGTTGTCGCACCCGCTCCGCTCATCGCCGGCATCCGGCCGGGCGTGCTCCGGCGCGTGAAAATTCTCGGAGAGATGAGCGACCAGCAGCTGGGGCGCTTCGCGCAATTCATGGAGGTCGAAAACGCCCACCAGTTCCACACCATCGTCAAACAGGGCGATCCGGGCGACGCAATGTATCTCATCCTGGAAGGCGAGCTGCGTGTGCGACAGATGATCGGCGGACGGGAAACCGTCCTCGTCACCCTGCTCGCGGGCGAGTTCTTCGGCGACATCTCCCTTTTCGATCACGGCTCGCGCTCGGCGGACGTCGTGGCCAACACTCCCTCTGTGCTGTTGAAAGTCTCCGCCGTCAATTTGCAACGCATGGTCCAGGAAGTGCCGGAACTGGCCACGCCGTTCCTCGTCGCGGTCTGCAAGACCCTTACCGCGCGCATCCGCGCCGACAACAAACGCCTTCGCGACTCCATCAACGTCGCACGCGCTGTCCGCTGATCCCTCGGCGGCTGAATCAAGCTTCCCCCGACGGCGTCAATCGCCCCGGCCAGTTCAACCTAAAACCCAAACAAACCCATGAAACGTCTCCGTATCGCATTCAGCATCGCCACACTCACCACCGCCCTCGCCGCCCAGGCCGACGAGGCCAAGCTCTCCGGCGTCCATCTCTGCTGCGCCAGCTGCGTCAAGGGCGTGGAAAAGGCCGCCGCCAAAGTCGGCGGCGCATCTGTCACGGTGGACAAGGCAGCCGGCACGGTCGCCATCTCCTCGAACACCAAGGCGGCCCTCCAGCAGACCGTGGATGCGCTTGTGACCGCCGGCTACTACGGCAAGTCCAGCGACAGCTCGATCAAGCTCGCCGGCAGCGGAGCAAAGGACGGCAAGGTGCAGTCGCTCAAAGTCGAGGGCGTCCACCTGTGCTGCGGCAAGTGCGTGACCGCCGTGCAGAACGCGCTGGGCAAGGTCGCGGGCGTCAAGGGCAACACAGCCGAGAAGAACGCAAAAACCTTCGAGGTCACCGGCGACTTCAGCCCCAAAGCCGTGTTTAATGCGCTGCACGAGGCCGGCCTGACCGGCACCGTGGCGAAGTAGGCGGGTTTTCCTTCCACCGGCCCGCGAGCAGCCTCGCGGGCCTTTTTGTTGCCCGGGCTGCGGAATCTCGCAATCATCGCGCACTTCATTTCCATGCACCGCCGCACCTTCCTTCAAACCGCCGCCGTCTCCACCCTCGCGTTGTCCGCCGGGGCCGCCGGTGCCGCCGGGGCCGCCCGCCGTCTGCGCATCGGCTTCCTCGGCTGCAGCCACTCACATGCATTGTCGAAGCTGAAGCTCGCGCTGGAGTCGCCGGACTGGGAATGCGTCGGATTCTTCGAGCCGGGTGAAAAACATCGCGCGGCCGCCGAAAAGCTCGGGGCAAAGTCGCTTACCCGGGAGCAGGTTCTAGCCGCCAGCGAGGTCGTCGCCCTTGAGGGCAAGGCACAGGGACGGCACGAGCTGGCCAGGGCCGCGCTGCTGGCGGGCAAACACATTCACATCGAGAAGCCCCCCACCCTGACGCTCGGCGAGTTCCGCGAGCTGCTCGGGATCGCCCGGG
>JBAYGL010000190.1:0-9385 GCA_041666725.1 Limisphaerales bacterium | reverse complement strand
CCGAATCCTGGCCGCACCACCACGTCGCAACGGACGGCAGCTTGAGTTCCTCGCCCAGCAGGTGCCGGCACAAGCCGGGCAGGAAACCGAGAAATGCGGGCCGCTGCAGCAGGCCGCTGCCCAGGGTGTTCGCCACGGCGACATTGCCGGCGCGCAGCGCCTCCACGAGACCGGGCACGCCGAGCATGGACTCGTTCCTCAGCTCAAGCGGGTCGCAGAAATCGTCGTCCACGCGGCGCAGGATCACATCCACCGGTTCGAGGCCGGAAAGCGTTTTCAGATACACGCGGTCATCACGGACGGTGAGGTCCTGCCCCTCGACGAGCATGTAGCCAAGGTAGCGCGCGAGGTAGGCCTGCTCGAAATAGGTCTCGTTGTAAGGCCCCGGCGTGAGGAGGACGACGCGCGGGTTGTCGGTGTGGCGTGAGGCGAGGTGCGCGAGCGAATTGCGGACTTCGCGGAAGAAGCCGGCGAGCCGCTGCACATGGCCGTCACGGAAAGGCTCGGGCAGGAGGCGCGAGGTGATGAGGCGGTTTGCGAGCGCGTAACCCGCGCCCGTCGGGATGGCCGTGCGATCCGACACCACCCACCACTGGCCGTCCGCCGAACGGGTGAGGTCGGCGGCGTAGAAGTGGAGGAAGCTCTCACGCGGCGGCTTGATGCCGTGGGCGGGGCGGAGAAAGTCCGGCTGCGCGAACACGAGCGCCGGCGGGAGACGCCCGGAACGGATGAGTTCCTGCGGACCGTAGCAGTCGGCGAGGATGCCGTTCAGGAGCGTCGCGCGCTGCACGAGGGCGGTTTCGAGCGAGCGCCACTCGGCGGCGGCGATGACGAACGGCACCGGATCAAGTTGCCAGGGCCGCTCCATGCCCCGCGCGTCCCCATAGACGTTGTAGGTGATGCCGCCCTCGTGGAGCAGACGGCGGCAGGTGTCCGCCCGGCGGCGAAGTTCATCCGGGCCGAGCGAATCCAGATAACCCAGCAGCGGGAGGTAGTGCCCGCGCGGCTCGCCGCTGTCCGCGAGCAGCTCGTCAAAAGCCCCCTTCGCCGGCGAGTAATTCGCCAGCAAATCGAAGTGGCGCTTTGCGTGCGCTGGCGCGGCGGTGTCGCTCATTGCGTGGCTCCGTTGTAGCGAAGCCGAGACGGGGAGGCGAGTGCGGAGAGCATGTTCGGGGCAAACGAGACGCAAGCCAGGTTGCGACCACTTTCATTAGCACCCGGCTGAAGCCGGGTGCTAATGAGAGAAGCCATTTTCAAGAAGTTGATTTGCGCCCACTCAGACATTCCTCAAATCCAGCGTGAAGGGCAGCTCCGGGTTGACCTGCGCCGGCTTGACCTTCATCAGGCCGGGCGTGTGGCCGAGCCGGAAGAAGCGCCCGAGGCGGCGGCTCTCGGCTTCGTAGGCGTTCACGGGGAACGTCGTGTAGTTGCGCCCGCCGGGGTGCGTGACGTGGTAGGTGCAGCCACCGATGCTCTTGCCGTTCCATGAGTCCACCACATCAAAGGTCAGCGGGGCGTGGACGCCGATGGTGGGTTGCAGGCAGGACGCCGGCTGCCACGCCCGGTAGCGGACGCCTGCGACGAATTCGCCGTGCGTGCCGGTCGGGTGCAACGGAATCGCGTGGCCGTTGCAGGTGATGACATGGCGCGAGTCGGTGAGGCCGCGCGCCTTCACCTGCACGCGTTCGAGCGACGAGTCCACATAGCGCACGGTGCCGCCGCCGCCGGGTTCCTCGCCGAGGACGTGCCACGGCTCCAGCGCTTGGCGAAGTTCGACCGCAGTGTTGCGCAACTCGATGTCGCCATATTGCGGGAAGCGGAACTCGAAGTGTGGCGCGAACCACTCGGACTTCATCGAGTAACCGGCGTCCTTCAAGTCGGCGACGACATCCTGCAAGTCCGACCAGACGAAGTGCGGCAGCATCCAGCGGTCGTGAATCGCCGGCCCCCAGCGGACGAGCTTCGCGTTGTAGGGCTGCTGCCAGAACTTCGCGACCAGCGTGCGCAGAAGAAGCTGCTGCGCGAGGCTCATCTCGGCGTGCGGCGGCATCTCGAACGCGCGCATCTCCAGCAGGCCGAGCCGACCGCTGCTGCTGTCGGGCGAATACAGTTTGTCTATGCAAAACTCGGCGCGGTGGGTGTTACCCGTGGCATCAATGAGCAGGTTGCGGAATAAGCGGTCGGTAAGCCACGGCGGCACGGAAGTCCCCGGAGCGCCGATTTCTAAATCGGCGTGGGCAACTCGCGAACCTGAACGCGCCGAATCGGAGTTCGGCGCTCCGCGATAGATTTGCCGGTCGAGTTCCTTGAAGGCGACTTCCAGCTCGTAGAGCGAGTCGTTGCGCGCCTCGTCAATGCGCGGACTCTGGCTCGTCGGTCCGATGGACAGGCTGCTGAACAGGAACGACAGCGAAGGGTGATTCTGCCAGTAGGCGATGAGGCTCTTGAGCAGGTCGGGCCGGCGCAGCAGCGGTGAGTCGGAGGGCGTCGCTCCGCCGATGACGATGTGATTGCCGCCGCCGGTGCCGGTGTGACGGCCGTCCATCATGAACTTCTCCGTGCCGAGTCGCGATTGCCGCGCCTCCTCGTAGAGCGTCGTGGTCTGCTGCACCATCTCGTTCCACGTCGCGGTGGGGTGCATGTTGACCTCGATGACGCCGGGGTCGGGCGTAACCTTGAGCACGTTCAGGCGCGGGTCGTGCGGCGGCGTGTAGCCCTTGATGACCACCGGCGTTTTCAACTGCGCGGCGGTGTCCTCCACGGCGGCGACGAGTTCCAAGTAGTCTTCCAACGTCGCCACAGGCGGCATGAAGACGTGCAAACGACCGCCGCGCGGCTCGACGCACAGCGCGGTGCGGATAATCCACGCGGCGGATTCGCCGCGCGCCGGTTCGCGCGTCGGGTCGTCGAGCAATTCGGCCTTGCGCGCCTCTTCTTCGGTCTGGCCGCGACGACGGAGCGCAGCGGCTTTCTTGCGGGCGGGCGTGTTGACTTGCAGGTAGCGCTGGCGGAACTCCGCGCGCTCCGGCAACGGCGGGCGCGGCGCGGTCGGGTCGAGTTCGTTAAGGTAGGGATAATCCGACTGGCTCACCCACGGGAGCGAATCGAGCGGCAGGCGGAAGCCCATCGGCGAATCGCCGGGGAACAGGAGGAGCTTCTCAGCCCGCAGAAACCACGGCCCGCTCGCCCAGACCGGGAAGCAGTTCCGCCAGGCGCGTTGCACCGGCAATGCGTGGCCGACGAGGCGGTCAAGGCCACGCTCCAGCACCTTCGCGAGGCGCGCGCGCTCTTCCTCGTCCTTCAAATCGGCCTTGTGCGCGTCCACGTTCGCCGGCAGCCGACGCTCTTTCCACAGGTGATAGAACGGGTCTTCGTAGCCGGGCATGATCCACTGCGGGTCGGCCTTGATCCGCTCGGCCAGCGCGGCGATGAAGCGCGCGGAGTGGTCGGTCGTGTGGCCGTAAGCCGTCTTCTCGTCCGCGATGAGTGCAGGGTTTTCCCAGACGGGATGACCGTCCTTGCGCCAGTAGCAGGCGAAGGCCCAGCGCGGCAGCGACTCGCCGGGATACGCCTTGCCCTGGCCGTAGTGCAGCAGCGCGCCGGGCGCAAAGCGACCTTGGAGGCGGCGGATGAGTTGATCCGCGAGCGGGCGTTTCGTCGGGCCGAGCGCGGCGATGTTCCACTCCGCGCCGTCCATGTCATCAATGCTCACGAACGTCGGCTCGCCGCCCATCGTGAGGCGCACGTCGTGTTTCACCAAATCGGCGTCCACGGCGTGGCCGAGGCGCTCGATCTCCTTCCACTGTTCCTCGGTGTAAGGCTTCGTGACGCGCGGCGACTCGTGGATGCGCGTGACCTTCATCTCCACGCTGAACTCGCACTTGCTGTCGTCCACAACGCCGGCGATGGGCGCGGCGGACGACGGGTCGGGCGTGGCGGCGAGCGGGATGTGGCCTTCGCCCGCGAGCAAGCCGCTGGTCGGGTCCAATCCAATCCAGCCCGCGCCGGGCAGATAGACTTCGCACCACGCGTGCAGGTCGGTGAAGTCCTGCTCCGCGCCGCTGGGACCGTCGAGCGACTTCACGTCGGGCTTGAGTTGAATCAGGTAGCCGCTGACGAAACGCGCCGCGAGGCCGCAGTGGCGGAAGAGCTGCACCAGCAGCCATGCGGAGTCGCGACACGAGCCGCTGAGAGTCGAGAGCGTTTCCTCCGGAGTCTGCACGCCGGGCTCCAGGCGGATGAGATACTTGATGTCCTTCCACAGCCGCTGGTTGAAGGCGACGAGGAAATCAATCGTGCGCGGGCGCGTGTCCTTCTCCTTCTCCGGGTGAAGCTGGCCGACCTCCGGCATGTGACCGTGCGCGTGGACATCCTCGGCGACTTCGGAGTGCGGGACCGGCGCGTGGGGGCGATTCAGGAACGTGATGTTTTCGCCGAGCGCGTCGCGCGTGACCGAGGCAAGGTAGTTCTGAAACCTGGGCGAGAGCGGGCATTTGAGCTGAAACGGCTCCAACTCGTGGTCCAGCGTGCTGTCGTAGCGGAAGGGAAACTGTTCGGCGTGCGGCTCCAGGAAGAAGTCGAACGGGTTCAGCACCGACATCTCGGCCACGAGGTCCACCTCGACGCAGAACTCGCGCGTCTGCTCCGGGAAGACGAGGCGCGCGAGGTAGTTCGACTGCGGGTCCTGCTGCCAGTTGACGAAATGCGTCTCCGGCAGGATGCGCAGCGAGTAGCTCAGGATGCGCGTCCGGCAATGCGGCGCAGGCCGCAGCCGCACGACCTGCGGGCCGAGCGTGACGAGCCGGTCGTAGGCGTAGTGGGTGCGGTGGTGAAGGGCGACGTGGATGGACATGAGGAGGAAGAAGTATTCAGTAATCAGTGTTCAGTTGTCAGTGAGGGGATGCTGGTTTCACAATCCTCTATCTGCTGAACTGCCACTTCCGATGAGTCAGCTCAATTCCGGTGATTTCACAAGGGTCGAACGGAATATCTGCATATCCGCGAACCTCGCCAATAATGCTGCTGTGGATAATGGCAACATCCTCAACCTTGCGTCCGTCTCGAAGTGTAACTGCAACGACCTGATAATCCATGCCTGTCTCTGGTTTGTTCACCAGGAACTCGCTCCACGCTTTGGGTAATGTTTTCACGGTGCGGCCGACGCCTAACACTGATTACTGAATACTGATTACTGGCTTTGCTGCTGCTGCTCTTCCTGCTGCACGAGCATCTGCTCGTCCAGGCTGGCGATGGACTGGAAGAAGTAGGCGGTGAACAGGGCGTCGCCGATGGCGTTGAGCTTGAGCTGGAACTGGTCGAGATATTCGTGCAGCCCTTGCGCGAAGATTTCCTCGACGGTGCTGAACTGCAGCTCGGCTTCGAGCCGGCCGGCGAGCTTCTCCGCCTCGTTCGAGAAGCGGCCCACGGGCACTCCGGAGATGCGGCGGAGCGCGAAGTTCAGTTCCTTGATGCAGAAGCGGGCCGAGCGGGGGAAATCCTCGTTGAGCAGGAGAAATTCCGCGACCAGCTTCGGATGCACCTCGGCGCTGTGGATGGACTTGTAGGCATCCCACGCGCTGCATGAGCGCAAGATGGCCGACCACTCCAGCGCCTCGGTCTGGCTCACGGAGACGGGCAGGCCCTTTTCCGGAAGCGTGTGATAGCGGAGGTCGAGGATGCGCGAAGTCTTGTCCGCACGCTCGATGAACTTGCCGACCTCGCTGAAGTTCCAGCCCTCGTTGCGAATGGCGGTGGCACGGCTGAGTCCGATGAGGACAAGCGAAGACGCCTTCACCTGCTGGAAGAATTCGCTGGGGCTTTCCTTCCACACCTGTCGCGCCTGCGGCGAGCGGACGAAGAGGTAAAGGCGGTTCAGCTCCTCCCACAGCTCGCTGGTAATCTGGTCGCGCACCATGCGGGCGTTCTCGCGCGCCTGGCAGATGGAGGCGACGAGCGAATTCGGGTTCTCCATCTGAAAAATCAGGAATTCGGTGACGTTCCTGCCGGTGGCCTTCTTGTGGAGCTCGAGGAACGCCTCCTCGTCGCCGGTGCTCTGGACGATGGGCATCCAGTGGTCCGCGAGGCGCTGGTCGTTGAGCGTGCGGAAGTCGAGGAGGAGCTGGAGGTTCACGTCCACGATGCGCGCGATGTTCTCGGCGCGCTCGATGTAACGGGCCATCCAGTAGAGGCAGTTGGCGACGCGGGAGAGCATGGGAAAGTGATTAGTGTTTAGTAACTAGTGGCTGGTGGTCATCGGTTGCCCTCCTCGTGCCACTTCTCAAATGCTAAAACCCACATCTCAGTGCGCACATTGACGCGTCCCAAATTCATCTGCGCTCGCCCCAAGCGTATCAGCAACGTCTCTAGCTGCCTTCTCGCATCTGGAAACTCCAGCACTGCCTGGTCTGCAACTGAGCCTGCGCCTCCCCAGAGTTCGTTCGAAATAAGGAAATTCCACATCTTCTTGTCGTCACCGAGCAGGCCAATCGCCAGCGCGTTCGATGAGTCGTTGTGCCGCTCAAGTAGCTCCGAAATCTGTTGGAGGATATCGCGCACCATAACGGCTCACGCTAACCAGCCGGGTCCACGAGGAACCGTGCTTGCAATCAGAATGCAGGGAGTGGGTTCGCTGTAACGCATGGTCATCGGCAGTCCAGCATCCGCGTAGAGGCACGGACTAAGCACTGATTACTAATTACTTCTTCATTCATCCCCATACAGCACCCAAGTATCCTTGCTCCCGCCGCCCTGGGAGGAATTGACGACGAGCGACCCCTTCCGCAGCGCCACGCGCGTGAGGCCGCCGGGGACGATGACAATCTTATCGCCGTAAATGATGTAGGGCCGCAGGTCAATGTGCCGGCCCTCGAAGTTCCCATCGACCTCGGTCGGGTGCCGTGAAAGCGAAATCATCGGCTGCGCAATGTAGTTGCGAGGATCGGCCTCGACCTGCTTGTGGAAGGACTCGATTTCCTCCTTCGAGGCCTTCGGGCCCATGAGCATCCCGTAGCCGCCGGATTCGTTCGCGGCCTTGACGACAAGCTTTGAGAGGTTTTCGAGGATGTATTTCTTGTCCGTCTCCTCGTTGGCGAGGTAGGTCGGGACGTTCGGGATGATCGGCTCCTGGTCGAGGTAATACTTGATCATCCGCGGCACGAAGTAATACATCACCTTGTCGTCAGCTATGCCGGTGCCGATGGAGTTCGCGAGGCTGACGTTGCCGGCGCGGTAGGCCCGCACGAGGCCGGGCACGCCGAGCATCGAGTCGCGACGGAACACCGTCGGGTCAATGAAGTCGTCGTCAATGCGCCGGTAGATGACGTGGACCGGTTGCAGGCCCTTGGTCGTGCGCATGAACACCCTCGCGTCGCGCACCACGAGGTCGCGGCCCTCGACGATTTCAATGCCCATCTGCCGCGCGAGGTAGGTGTGCTCGAAGTAGGCCGAGTTGTAAGCGCCCGGCGTCAGCAGCACCACCGTTGGGTATGCCACGCCGGCGGGCGCGATATGGTTGAGCATCCTCAACAGTTCCTGCGGATAATCCTCCACCGGACGCACGCCGATATCCTCGAACATTCCAGGAAACGACCGTTTCATCGCCCGGCGGTTCTCCAGCACGTAGCTCACGCCGCTCGGACAGCGCCCGTTGTCTTCGAGCACCATCCACTGCCCGTCGCCATCGCGAATCAGGTCCGTGCCGCAGACGTGGATGTAAATGTCCTTGGGCACGTTGAAGCCCGCGAACTCGCGCCGGAAATGCTTTCCCGACAGGACGTAGTGCGGCGGGATGACGCCGTCCTTGAGGATGCGCTGCTCGTGGTAGATGTCGTGGAGGAAGAGGTTCAGCGCCGTGATGCGCTGCGTCAGGCCGCGCTCGATATACTCCCATTCCTTCGCCGGGATGATGCGGGGCAGCAGGTCGAAGGGGAAAATCTTCTCGGTCCCCGCCGAATCACCATAGACGTTGAAAGTGATCCCCTGCCGCAGGAACGCCACGTCAACAGAGCGGCGCTTGTGTTCAAATTCGGCAGGCGTCAGCGCCTTGAAGTGTTCGTGAACCTTGCGGTAATGCGGACGGGCCTGCCCGGCCAGGTCCAGCATTTCGTCAAAGAATCCGTCTTGCTCGTAGCGTTCCAGCATGTCGTGTCTCGTTTCGTTCACGCCGTGAAAACCTGACCACAAAATCTGTTTCTGAACGCCAGAAACCAAGTTTTACACCGCGCACCTGCCCTGTCGCAATTCGCGTGCCGTCGGAAGAGGATTAAGGCCCAAAGTTCAAATCGGAAACAACAATCTTGGCCTTGCCCGGGCCGGAGGGCGGATCAAGGCGTCAGCGCGCGTTGATTTTTTTTCCAAACCAGGGTGCTGAACTCGAAAGAGAGAAGAGAAGCTTCGGACCAACCCGTCGCATCCAGCCACCCGGACCGCTCTCGGAGCAGAATGTGCGGCAGCGCGAGTTGAACCCTCGCGAGCCAAACTGCCGTCACGGCAGCACTCAGGCCAGTTCCGTCTTGCCCATCAGGAAGCGGTCGCACTCGCGGGCGACTCCACGGCCTTCGTTGATGGCCCAGACGACCAGGCTCTGGCCGCGACGACAATCACCGGCGGCGAAGACTTTCGAAAGGCTCGTCTGGAACCTGCCGTGGTCGGCCTTGATGTTCGTGCGCGGGTCGCGCTCGACGCCGAGCGCCTCCAGCAGCGGCTGTTCCGGCCCGAGGAAGCCCATCGCCAGCAGGACGAGCTGCGCGGGCAGCACGCGCTCCGTCCCCGGCACGTTCTTCGGGATGAACTGGCCCTTGTCGTTCCTGGTCCACTCGACATTCACGACGTGGACGGCCTTGACGTTGCCCTTGCCGTCGTCCTCGAACTTGGTCGCCGTGGTGAGGTAGATGCGCGGGTCGTCACCGAACTTCGCCTTGGCCTCTTCCTGGCCGTAGTCGAGCTTGTAGGTCTTGGGCCATTCGGGCCAGGGGTTGTCCTTGGCGCGGTCCAGCGGCGGCTTGGGCAGGATTTCCACCTGCACGAGGCTCTTGCAGCCGTGGCGCATGGAGGTGCCGACGCAGTCGGTGCCGGTGTCGCCACCGCCGATCACAACGACGTCCTTGCCGGCGGCGCTGATGGCCGGGGCCTTGCCGTCAAGCAGGGCCTTGGTGTTGCCGTGGAGGAATTCCATGGCGAAGTGAACGCCCTTGAGCTGGCGGCCCTCGATGGGCAGGTCGCGCGGCTTGGTTGCACCGGTCGCGAGCACGACGGCGTCAAAGTCGTCCATGAGCTGCTTGGAAGTCACGTCCTTGCCGACCTCGCAGTTGCAGACGAACTTCACCCCTTCCTCCTCCAGCAGCTTGACGCGGCGCAGCACGACCTCGTTCTTCTCCAGCTTCATGTT
>JBAYGL010000189.1:0-9404 GCA_041666725.1 Limisphaerales bacterium | reverse complement strand
TTTTTCGCCCTGAACCCGGAAGTGACCATCGAGACCGCGACGCGGAACCTGCACCGGAGCCAGCGGGTGGAGCGCCTGAGCTACCAGCTGCGCCTGAACAAGCCGGTGGAACTGGGCGGGCTCACCGCCTCCGTGCTGCTGGTGACGAAGGACCGCAACACGCCGTTCCAGGGCAGGCGAATGCTCGACGCGCTCGTGAACGGCGGCCAGCCCAAGGAACGCTTCGCCGAGGTCGTGGGCGAGCTGCTGGCGCGGGAAATTCTCTATTGCCCGCAGTCCTCGCTGCTGTGATGCGGAAATGGGTTGGCCCGCGAAACACGCGAATGGACGCGAAAAAAACGGGCTTCCACCCGGACTTCTTCCCTTTCGCATGTTTGGCGTGTTTCGCGGGCTCGTTCTTTTTGTTTCGAGTTCACTCCGGCAGGACGCTACTGCGGCGTGATCGCCGTCGCCGGGGTTTTGGTTTGCCGGCATCCGCGTTTCTTGCATCCTTGCGTCCATGCACGTCCAGCCGATCTTCCCGGGCGTATTCTACATTTCCTCCGGCGAACATTCCTTGCTGGCGGGCTGTCCCCCGGAAATCGTCAAGGTGCTGATGCAGCGCGGGCTGAAGTCCCCGAACTTCATCCTGCTGCCGGACCATCCGGTGAGCCACGGCGAATCGCAGGTGGCCGTCGAGTTTCCGCTCTACCACCACCTCTTCGTCGGCGGCAAGCTGGCCAGCGGCGAACCGCTCGGCCTGATCGGCAGTGAACGGCGCGTCCAGGCCGCGCGGGAACTGCTGGAACTGACGCTGTTCGGCCCGGACGCCCCGCAGATGACAGAGTGGGGAATGCCCGGGCAACAGGCGGAGGAGCTGGCCCGTGAAACGCGCTCCTTCCACCTCAAGGACAAACACGGCAAGGTCTTCCCCCTCGACTCCCTGATCACCACCCGCGTGCTGGAGAGCGAACCCGTGGACCTCGGCTGGGCCACCTTGCGACGCGTGGCACCCAACTGCTTCGAGATCAGTTCCCGCAGCCATACCAGGACCCTTGACCTGACCCCGCAGGAGGAGCAGCTGCCCCCTTATCCGGTGAGCACGGACCTCACGCCCAGCACGCTGGTCAAGCTCGGGCTTGAAGTGCTCGGCGGCTCCACCGGGTTCAGCACGACCCAGGCATCGTCCGGACTCGCGCTGTGTCACAACGGAAGCTACATGCTGGTGGATGCGATCCCATATCTCAGCGCCCACCTCCGGGCCCGGGGCATCGCGCGCAACCAGGTCCGCTCGCTCTTCCTGAGCCACATCCACGACGACCACTGCAACCTGATCTCCCTGCTTCAATACAACCACCGCATCCAGGTGCTCACCACGCCGCTGATCTACCGGATGATGCTGCGCAAGCTCGCGCTGCTGATGGATCATCCGGAGGAGAGCCTCCAGGACTATTTCACGTTCATCCCGCTGGAATCCGGCCGGGAGACATGCTTCTTCAGCCTGCGCATCACCCCGTTTCACTCCAGCCACAGCATCCCCACGATCGGCGCCTACTTTGAAACCACGGACTCGCGCAAGGACTGCCGCATCATTTTCACGAGCGACATGCAGGCGCTCTCCGACCTGAAGCGCCTCCAGCGGTCCGGGGTCATCAACCAGGAGCGTTACCAGCAGATCGCCGAACTCTACCGACAGCCCGCGCAGCTCCTCCTGGCCGACGGCGGCGAAGGCCAGATTCACGGCGACCCCAACGACGCGACCAACTCGCCCGCCGAACGCATCGTCTTCCTTCACCTCGACACCCTCTCGGAAAAATTTCAGGCGCACTTCTGCACCGCATCGAGCGGCAAGCGCTTCACCCTCCTGCGCGGCGAGACGGACTACAATCTCACGCGCACCATCGAGTTCCTTCTCGAATACTTTCCCGCCATGCCGCCGGCCTGGATTTCCAGCCTGCTTGCCAGCCAGCGGGTGATGACCTTCAACGCCGGGGACATCATCATCCGCGAAGGCACGCGCTCCGAAGGCTGCGTTTACATGATCCTCACCGGCTACGCGCAGGTGATCCACCACGACGGGGAGCACAAGCAGTTCCTCGCACAGATGGAGGCGGGCGAACTCATCGGCGAGATGGCCGCCATCATGGGCCTGGGCCAGCGCAACGCCTCCGTCGTCGCCCTCAGCCCCGTGACCGTCACGGCCCTCTCCGAAAACTCCTTTCGTGAATTCATCCGGCACCAAAACTACGAGGCGAAGCTCAAGGCGCTCTGGCAGAACCGCGAACTGCTCCAGTCCTTCCCCTATCTGCGCGCCCTCCAGCAGCCGGTGCTCCGCGAGCTCGCCATGCAGGTGACACTCGGAAATTTTGCCCCGGCAACCGGCCCCCGGGAACTGACGTCCCTCTGCGCGGCAGACAGCCTCATCCTGCCGCTCGGCGAGGGGCTTGAGCTCCGCCGGAACGGCAGGTTGGAGATCATCGAGCCAAACGCAGCCCCGATCCTCTGCTCCCGCGGCGTGACGCTGCTCACCGAGGCCGAGTTCCAGTGCCTCATCCTCCGCGCGGAGGATGCCGCGCAGCTTCGCCAGCGCATCCCGGCCTTCCGCTTCTTCTGGGAAGAGACCCTTGGCCTTCCCCTGCCCCGCCCGCCCGAATAGCGCGGCGCTCCCCGACCAGATCAGCCGTGGGACGGAGCTTCCCCTGTGAGATCAAAGCCGAGCAGAAAGGCGAGGCGCTGCTCCCGCACACCATAGAAGGCCGCAAGCTCCCGAACTTGTGCGGCCAAATCCTCGCGGCTGCCCCGCTGGCGGCGCTTCACGGCGGCGATCATCAGGTTCTTCGCGGTGTGCTCCGTGGAGATGAACTCGAACACCTTCGTGTCGTATCCCGCCCACTCCAGCAGCGCGGCCCGCAGCGCATCGGTGACGAACTCCGCCTCGCGCTCCAGCAGGATGCCGTGGCGCAACGATGATTCCAGAACCAGCGGAGGAATGAGCTGCGGCCGGACCTCCTTGTGACAACACGGCGAGACGACCAGCAGGCGCGCGCCCGCGCCGATGCCACGGGCCAGCGCGTCGTCCGTGGCGGTGTCGCACGCGTGCAGGGCGATGAGCGCATCCGTTGCATCCAGCGCGGTGCTGACGATGGAGCCGGCCTGAAAGTGCAGGCGGTCGAAGCCGCAGACGTTCGCGACACGGTTCGTCTCCTCCACCAGTTCCGTGCGCGTCTCCACGCCCACCACGCGGCTGCCGGCAAAGTTCATGTGGTCCAACAGCTGGCCCACGGCAAAGGTCAGGTAGCCCTTGCCGCACCCCATGTCCACAACGGTCAGCGGGCGGTGTATCCGCAACGTCTCCTCGCGATGGGGATCGATCTGCCGGCGCGCCCGGCGCTGAAGGCTCGCAACGTGGCTCAAATTCTCACCGAGGTCCTCCCCGGCCAGCGGCGCGGCCACGCCGTGGGCAAAGGCCTCGGCCAGAAGCGGGCGGAGCACCTCGACGAACTGGTTGATCTGCCGGAACTTGTCCGTCATCGCCTCGCGCACGCGCCCGTCGGCCTGCGTGACACCGAGTTCACGCAGCCACCGCTCGGTGGGCAGGATGCTGCGCGCCTTGGCCCGGTCGTGCTCCAGCGAGGGCGCTTCCGCATGAGCCGGTTTGCGCACGGTGATGCGCGCGGAATCGTCAGCCCGGATGTTCAGCTCGGCGGTCCGGTCGACGGTGAACAGATTCGCGCAGAGGAATGATTCGCTCAGGAGGTTTGCGACCTCGGTGAGGGCGGCCTCGGGCAGAAGGTTCTTGAAAATGTCCTTGGTTGCATGCCGGTAGGTGAAGGCGATGCGGAAGCCGGATTTCAACTGCACGGGCCGGAGGAAGACGTTCTTCAGGTTCGCCGCCGCATCGCGCGGGCGGCTGATGGTGAGCTTCACGAACGTGCCGTGCGCAAGCGCCTCCCGGAACAGGTCGAAGAGTTTGTCTTGGGCGGCAATCATGAATCTTCAGGCAAAAGTCGTGCGATCCCGACGGCCACTTGTTACACCTAGCCGCGATGAAATTGAAGCACGGACTCCACCTCGCCTATTGCACCAACATCCACAGGGGCGAGACGTGGGGCCAGACCCTTGAGTCGCTTCAGAAATACGTGCTCTCCGTGCGCGACCGGCTGGGAACCAGATCGCCCTACGCCATCGGGCTGCGGCTGGGCGCGGACGCCGCGCGGGAGTTGAGCGAACCGGCCGCGCTGGCGGGCTTCCGCCGATGGCTGGACGCCGAGCAGTGCTACGTTTTCACCATCAACGGCTTTCCCTACGGGCGCTTCCACGGCACGCGCGTGAAGGAGCAGGTCTACGCGCCGGACTGGACGACGCCGGAACGCGTGACCTATACGAACCTGCTCTTCGACCTGCTGGGCGAAATCGTTCCGGAGGGCGTCGAAGGCAGCGTCAGCACCGTGCCGGTGTCGTTCAAGGAGTTCATCCAAAGCGCGTCCCAGGCCCGCGCAGCGCGGGAGAACTTGTGGAAATGCGTCGAGCACATCGAGCGCGTGGCGCGGCGTTCCGGCAGGACGCTGCACCTGGGGCTGGAGCCGGAGCCGTTGTGTCATCTCGAAACCAGCGCGGAGACGGTGGCGTTCATCGAGCAGATGCGCGCCGACCGGCCGGGCGATCTGCGCCTGGACGAGCACCTGGGCGTAAACTACGACTGCTGCCATCTCGCCCTGCAATACGAGTCGCCGCGCGAGGCGCTGGGCCGTCTGCGCCAGCACAAGATCAAGGTGAGCAAGCTGCACCTGAGCAACGCGCTCAAGGTGAAGCCGACCGCCGAGGTGCGCCAGGCCCTGCGGGCGTTTGCGGACGACGTGTATTTCCACCAGGTCATCGCACGCGCCGCCGACGGCGGCATCACGCGGCACAAGGACCTGGACGACGCGCTGGCGCTGCACAACCGCCTGCCGCCCGCCACGAGCGACGAGTGGCGCATCCACTTCCACATCCCGCTGCATTGCCCGCCGACGCCGCTCTTCGACACAACCGCCGATCATGTTCAGGGCGTGCTGGACGTGCTGAAGGAAACGCCTTCGCTCTGCTCGCATCTGGAGATGGAGACTTACACCTGGGAGGTGATGCCGGCGGAGATGAAGAAACGCAACGTGGTGGACCAGCTCGTGGACGAATACCTCTGGACCATCGCCGAGCTGGCGAAGCGCGGACTGGCGTGAGCCGGAGCTACAGCAACGCGAAGAGCAGCGCGCCTTCAAGGATGACCAGCGCCCCCAGCGCCAGCCAGGTGACCGTTTCCCGCACGCGGTTGTCCGACTGCCTCGCCTCGCCCAGCCAAAACTGGATTTTCACCGCGCCGAGTTCGATCACGTCGCCGTTGCGAAGAATGAGTTCATCGAACTCGGAACCGTTCACAATGGCCCGCCCCTGGCCGGGACGGCACAGGCTGAAACCCTCCGGAATCCGGAGGTCGAGTTGAAGGTGATTTTCCCAGATGCCGGCATCGACGAGCTGCAAGTCATCTCCGCCTGCACGGCCAATGGTGCATGGAAACCGGCTGGCGACATGGGTCGCCCCCCCGCGGCTGCCATTGAGAACGCGGAGCTGAATCATCAGAAGAACCGGCGGGGGACGTAGATGCGGTCGTTGGGAAAGAGGGGGCGGTCGAGCTTGGAGTTCGTTTGCGCCTTCTTGCAGTCCACCACTTCCTTCCGGCCGTCGGCGCGGGTGATGGTGACCTCAGTCTTGTCGCCAAATTCGCTGAAATCGCCGGCCACGGAAATGGCCTTCAGCAACGTCAGGCCGGGGGTGAAAGGATAGCGGTTGGGCTGCTTGACGAAGCCGCCGACATACACGAAGCGGTCCTCCTGCTTCACCGTCACCGTCATGCGCGCGTAAAAATTCGGCACGTAGAGATCCTTGATCTCCTTCTCCAGAGCTGTGCGCGTTTTGCCGGCGGCATGGAAGGTTTTGTCCAGGTGCAGGGTGATCTTGCCGTCCTCGGAGATCACAACCTCCTGGGGCGGCGGGCCGTTGGGAATGTCCGCCAGATAAATCACGATGCGCTCCCCCACGCGCAGGATGTCCGTGGAGTCAGGAGCGGCAGGCTGCCTGGGCGTGGACTGTCCCGGCGATGCCTGCGACCCGACGTCCTGCGCAGAGACCATGGACAGCGCGGCCAGCCCGAGCCAGCAGGCGAGCGTAAGTTTCCAGAAGCCGTTCATACGTGCAAAAAGGTGGTGCTTGGACGCGGAGGGGGCAATCAGTATTTCGGCTTGATGGTGGGCGCGTCCGCAGCGGGGGCGGCGGTCTTGCGACGCTCCACCTTGCCCGGAGGTTTGCCGCCGGCGGCAGGCTCCTCGGGGTTGTTGTTGCTGTGGTAGTTGTAGCCGCTGTAGTAGTAATACGAGGCGTCGCTGGCCAGGTTGATGTTGTTGAGCACCACGCCGAGCAGCCGTCCACCGACCTTCTCCACCATCTGGCGCGAGCGAAGGGCGAGGGACTGCGGATACTTGCGATACTGGATGACGAGCAGCGCGAGGTCCGCGCCGCTGGCCAGCACGGTGGCGTCGCTGACCCCCATGATGGGCGGGGCGTCGAAGAAGACGAAGTCGTAGCGGCCCTTGGCCTCCTTGATGAAGTCCTTCATCTGCGGCGAATTCAGGATGCCGAGCGCGCTGCTGGGCAGGCGGCCGCTGGGGAGGAAGTGCAGGTTTTCCAGCGAGGTGGTCTGGACGACCTCTTCAAGCTTGTTCTGGCCGAGCAGGTAGTTGGTGAGACCGAGCGAGTTGGACAGGCCGAGCCGTTTGTGGAGGCTGGGGCGGCGGAGATCGGAGTCCACCAGCAGGACCTTGCTGCCGTTCTGGGCGAAGATCGTCGCGAGGTTGAGGACGGTGGTTGACTTGCCTTCGCCCGCACCGCCGCTGACGACGGTGATGGCGTTGGCCTTGTCGTCCTTGCGCGTGAAGAGGATGTTCGTGCGCAAGACGCGGTAGGCCTCGGCGTGCGGGCTGTCCATGCCCTCGTCGAGCAGCGCGCCGACGTTCTGCGGCACGACGGCGAGCACGGGGGCCTGCAAGGCGCGCTCCACGTCGTCGATGGTCTTCACGCTGGTGTCGAGGTATTCGATGAAGAAGGCGAGGCCAAGGCCGAGCACAAGGCCGACGAACGCGCCGAGGGCGACGTTGAGCGCCATCTTCGGGTAGGCTGCCTTGATGGCGGCCTCGGCGATGTCAATGATGCGGACGGCGGTGGTGCGCTGGATGTCGCGGTCGAGTTCCTCCACCTTGATCTTGTTCTCCACCATGTCACGCAGACGCTGCTGTCGCTCGAGTTCCTGCAGGGCGATCTGGTAAATGCGCTTGCCCTCGGCGATCTCGCGGTTCTTCAGCTTCTCGCTCTCCAGCTTCTGGGTGCGTTCCTCCACCGTGGCCTTCACCGCCTTCAATTCCGCATCCAGGCCCATCATGATGGCGCTGGTGCGCTGGTCCACCTGGGTGGACAGTTCGGAGATCAGCGCCTGCATGCGGAGGTATTCCGGGTTGAGCGGGCCGAGATCCTTGCTTTTGCCAATGAACTCCTCCTTCGCCACGCTCAAGCGCTCGAGCCGGCGGGTGAGCAGTTCATCGTTCACGATGACCCCGATGGCATTCCTGAGCTGCTCGGGCGCCAGCTTCTTCAATTCCTCCAAACGGGTCTGCTTCTGAATGTAGGCGGTGCGCAGCTGGATGGATTCCTGATCCAGCGTGCGCAGGGTGTCCACGTCGAGGGAGGCGATGGCATTGGGCCCTTCAAAGGTGACGATGATGCTCTTCTCCTTGAGAATCTGGTTCACGTTGCTCTTGGCCACCTCCACCAGCGCACTGTGTTCGGTGAGCTTTTCCTTGAGCGTCTTGATGCCCTGGTCGGCCAGCCGTTTGCGCAACTCATCGCGGTTGGTCTTGTAAACCTCCGCGATCTTGTTGGCGATCTCGGCGGCCTCCTCCTTGTCTTTGCTGTAGACGTTGACCTCGATGATGCTCGTGCTGCGGACGTTCCGCGGGTCGATCAGCTTGCTCAGGACCTGGAAGGCTCTGAATTTGGATTCGCCCAGACGGTATTTCTGGTTCCAGCGTTGGACGAGCTTGAGGTCGTCAATGACCTTGTAGAGCACCTCCTTGGACTGGATGATCTCGAACTGCGTCATCAC
Source organism: Limisphaerales bacterium (assembly GCA_041666725.1). Classification (GTDB taxonomy): domain Bacteria; phylum Verrucomicrobiota; class Verrucomicrobiia; order Limisphaerales; family SXTU01; genus SXTU01. The sequence continues at coordinate 1,240 of JBAYGL010000189.1, read as the reverse complement.
GAAGAAGGGATCGTAGCCCATCTGCGCCTGCTGCGGAGCCAGCCCGGAGATGTCGCCCGTGTCCTTCTGCACGTCCATGCGGACGGAACTCATGTAGGTCGGCTCCATCCACTGCGTGAGCAGGGTGGTGGTGACCACCACGAGGAGGAACACCATGAAGATGATGAGCTTGCGCATCCGGATGATGCGCCAGTAGTCGAGGAAGTGCAGCCGGCTCTCCGTGGTGCCGGAGGCGGATTCAGCGTAGTTCGGTGCGGCGTCCATGTGGTAAATGAAAAGGAGGCTAGAGTCGCGCTCCAGCCTCCCTTGTGAGTCAGGAAGTCGTCAATCAGCAAGATGCCCTACCAAGTTCCCTTGAAGCCGAGGTAGATTCGGTTGCGATAGTAGCTGCGCCCTCCGATATCGGAATCAAGCCGGTCGTAGTTGTAGCCGCCCTCCAGGGAAACGAACTGGTGGAACTGCCATTCCATGTTCAGGCCAACGGTGAACATGCCGTCCGCCGCGTCCCGCTGGCCGACGGTCTGTTGGAACTGGGTCTGCTGATACTGAGTCAGGAGGCTGCCCTTCACTCCGGGAACGAACTCGTGATTGAGGGAGGAATACACCGTGGTGGCTTCCGCATCGATGGAGGCGCTGATATCGGTGGCGACGCGCGCGTGACGAATGCCGAGCTGCAACGAACTGTTCGGGAGGTAATCCCAAGTGCCGCTGATGTCAACGTATGGGCTGGTCGTGGAGCTCTGGAACACGGGCGCAGCCTTTGAAGCATTCGGATACTCCGTATACTGGAGGCCGATACGGCCATTCGCTTTCAACTCCGGGTTGAACTTATGGCCCATGCCGGTGAAGAAGTAGTGCGAGTGGTTGTCGCGCGTCGACGGCAGGTTGCCCGCAGCATCAAGCGCATCTTTGCTGGTGTTGTCGGTAAGCCCGAGGGAGTAGCCAAAAAGCGCCTCCGTCTCCGTCTCGTCAAAGATGCGATAGCGGCCCATCAGAGTGAGAAGGTGCTCCACGCGGTCCAGCAGGGCGGAACGGCTCCCGACACCGGTCTGTTCGTAATCGTAGAGCGTGTTGGCGTAGCCCGCCTCGCCCGACCAGCGCTCGATGATGTCATCCCATGAGTGCTTGATCTGAAAATTATTACGCAGGTTGTTGCCTTGTGAGCGCAGCGAGGTGGCGGTCAAGCCCGGATCCAGCACACCGGGCTCCTGAGCAATGGCAAAGGAGTCCGAGACATTGA
>JBAYGL010000188.1:0-9417 GCA_041666725.1 Limisphaerales bacterium | reverse complement strand
GGCTAATGGCTGACAGCCCTCCGGGCTGCTTTCACGTTCGCGCCCCGCGCGTCTGCGACGCGCTCGTTGGAAGTTCAAAGTTGAACGTTGGACGTTGAACATTTTCCCATGTCATCCCCCTCAGTCCTTCCCGTCGCCTACCCGCTGGACGACTTCTATGCGCAGGCGGACCGCGCCCTGCCTCCCATTGAAACAGTGTCCGGAGACGACGTGCCCGAGCCTTACAGGTCGCTGCTGGTGCATCAGGACGACATGACGCAGACGCTGGAGAAATTTCACGGCGAGCGCATCCATCTCGCCGTCCTCAGCAGCCAGCAGCGCGACGACGCCTATTTTCGCGAGGTCGTGCTGCTGCTGGACAAGTCGGACAAAGCGGTCGAGTTCGGTGCCATCAAGATGAACCTCGCCCTCTTCCCCGCCGGCGCGCGGAGGGAAATCCTCGAGGAACAGCGTCCCCTGGGAACGCTCCTCGCCGACTACGCCGTCATCCACACCAGCCGCCCGAAGGCTTATCTCCGCGTCTTCTCCGACGACTTCATCAACGCGTCCCTCCGGCTGGACCACGCCCAGTGGCTTTACGGCCGGCGCAACACCCTCTGGGATCCGCAACAGCGCCCCCTGGCGGAAGTGGTGGAAATCCTGCCGCCAGCCTGAATGTCGCCGGGAACCCGGCGGAGAACGAGGCGGCGTTGGATCAACTCCAGCTATTCAAACGGGGATTTGGCCGGCGCGGAACCGGGAGCCGGCGGGGGCGCGGCCGCCGCGGCGCGAACCTCCTTCAGGCTCTTGATGAACAGGATGAGCGCCTCGACCTGTGAATCGTTCGCCACGCCGGCGTAGCTGGGCATGGCGTATTCGCCCTTCTCGAAGCCGGCGACGATCTTCGCCGGCGGGTCGAGGATGGATTCGCGGAGGTATGCCTCGTTCGCAGGGGCTGTGATTTTCTTCTTGCCGACAACGACAACGCGCTCGCTGCCGAACAGGCCGGCCCAGGTCGGCCCGACCTTCGCGACCTCCACTCCGTCCGCCGAATGACACGCAACGCAGCCGAGCAACTGGTAGAGGCGGCGGCCCTCTTCAATCGTGACAGGGCCGGCCGTTTGCATCGCGGCGGCACGCGGCGTGAGGTTCACGTTGATGTCGCCGAACCCCTCGGCCTGCGGGTCGAACTTCGCGAATTCGTAAGGCGTGGTGTAGGCGTTCTCCTCGAATTTTGCGCCGTCCGTCGTGGCGAGCGACCAGCCGATGCGCAACTGCATCACCGGCTTCATGCCGGGCACGCCGACGAAGACGCTGCGACCATCCTTGGAGAGATACGCGCTGCTGGCGGTGAGCCAGTCGAGGCCCGGCGTGCCATCGGCCTTGAGCTGCGGCGAGCCGTATTTGTAGGTGCGGACGTAATGCCACGTCGCGAGGGAGTAGCTGTCGGGGTTGGTCGCGGTCTTTGCGTCGAGCGGCACGTCGAAGCGCAGCAACACGCCCTTGTCCATCGGCACGACTTCGCGCGGCAACGTGACCGGCGCGCCGGTGTGGCGCACGCGTCCGATGCCGGCGAGCGTGTCGAGCGAGTTCCCCCAGCCGACGACCTGGAAGCCGGCGATGTATAGCTGCCCGTCCACGGGATTCACCGAGCCGTTGAGCGGCGGAAATTCAAACCCGTGCGTGACGCTCACCACGGCCGCCTGCGGCTTCGCGGTGCGGTTGTTCATCAGCACCCGGAACAGCTCGGGCTTGTTGAAGCCGATGTGCACGAGCGAATCGTTGAGCGCGCCCATCTTCGCATCGAAAAGCCACACCTGCGAAATCGCCGAGGCGTTCACCGAGTGCGGAATCCACGTGAGCGGATCGGCGATGGGCGCCGGATACTGCTCGCGCGGCTGCAAACCCTCGGCGAGATAGCCGTGATACTGCGCGTCGCGCACGATGTGCAACGGCGTCGTGGGGATGTATTGCCCCTCCTGGTCGCTCGCCGTGACAAGGCCGGTGCGGAGGTTCACGCCGATGTTCGGCTGACGGAAGCCGTAGCCCAGCACCGTGGCGCGCCGGCCGTCGGCCGAGACGCGCAGCACGCTGCCGTTGTGCTTGCCGAGCGTCGTCGCCTGCTGCCCGCCCTTGGCGATGACGAACTCGCCGCCGGGCGCAGGCCGCACCTGGCTGGGGAACTCGCGCATGTCCGCCGTTTGAGCGAAGGCGTTGGAAAACAGCTCATGCACATCGGCCTCGCCATCGCCGTTCGTGTCACGCAGCCGCCAGATGCCGTTGCGGTCGAAAACATAAATCTGCCCGTCGCGAATCGCACAGCTCATCGGCTCGTGCAGACCGGAGGCGAAACGTTTCCAGCGGATCTCGCCAAGGGAATCGCGCAGCCCGCGAGCCAGCCACACGTCGCCGTCGATCGTGACCATGACGCCCGTGCCGTCCTTGAGGAACTGGATGTCGCCGGGGCGGACGTTGCGACGCCACGGGTTGTCAGACGGGAGCCCGATGTTGTCCACCACATAGGCGTCCTTCGCGGTGGAGAGCCTTGCCTTCGTGACGATTTCCTGCGGCCAGCGCCGCCTCGGCGACTCAGTTGGGATTTCGCGTGGAGCAATTTCAGGCGCCGTGCCGCCCTCGGTGAAGGTCACGCAAAATCCGACTGCGGACTTGTGCGCCGGAACGCGCACGATCCAAAGAGAATTTTCCTGAGCAAGCTCGGCGACGCGTTTTCCTTTGGGAACTCCCAGCGAAACGCCGCCGGCAGCCTTCGTTCCGAGGATGAGCAAGAGCGGCTTTGCCGATGGCTCGACGCGGAAATGCCGCTCGACCACGGGCTGGCTGCCAGCCACCGAGAGCGTCATCCATTCCGAAACATTCGCGCCGCCGGCCGTGTATTCGAGCACGACGCCGTCGCCAGCCAGGCGCACCGCCTTGAAACGCCCCATCTCCTCCGGCAACGGACCGCGTCCGACTTCCTGCGGACTCGGCGCGGGTTCGCGCGGATCGGTGGATGACGGACGCACGCCGGATTGCCAGCCGGGATGGATTCCATTCGCGAGCCAGACCTTGCCGTCGGGCCGCGGCGCGGGGAACTGGCCGCCGGGCGTCTTGCCGCCGGACTCGTGATACGACTTCTGCGCGAGCGCGTCGGCCGTGACCGCCTTGCCGCGCCAGATGGCCGCGACACGCAACAGGTCCGTGTCGAAACACACCCAGCACTCGCGACCCAGGTTCAGCACCAGTCCACGCGGAGTAAGATTGTTCGTTGGAAACCCCTCACCAGCCGCCCGCGCATCGAGGATGGAGGAAAAGAACGGAAAGTCGGGCTCGACCCATCCGGCCCACGGCGAAGGAGCCGCGGGTTTTCCCTTTTTCGCCGCCGCGCCGTTCAAGGTTGTTGCAGCGAGAGAAAACGCGAGGGCGGCCAGCCCCGCGAAGTGGAGGCAAGACTTCGTTTTCATGAAAGCTCGATGATATGGCGCCCAGTCACAGCAGATTCAGTCGTGCAATCGGGGATCACCGCCCGGACGGCGGCGCTGGCTTTCCTTCCACGTCCTTCGCGAACCCTTTGATGAGGTTGTCGCGCAGCGTGATGTCGCCCGTCTCGGGGCCGAGCCGGATGGCGGTTCGCCTGGCTGAGCCCCGCGTCTCCGTGATTTCGTTGCCACCAAACACCACCGATTCCGTGCCGCCCTGGACGTCCACGGCAAATCCATTCTCCGCGCCGTTGTTCACAAGCCGGTTGTTCTCGATGCGGTTGCGGTTCCCGGTGAATTCCCTCCCTCGCTCAGGCCGGAACAGCACGCCGACATTCTTGCTGCCGGTGACGTCGTTGTTGCGCACGAGATTGTCCGTGTCGTGATGGCCGATGGAGATGCCGATGTCATTGCCCTCGACAAAGTTCTTCTCCGCGACGCCGTGCCGCACGCCCCAGCAGAAGAAGATGCCGATGTGATTTCCAACCAGCCGGTTGTTCCGCATGACGGTGCGCTGCGAACCGGAACCCGGATGCAGACCGAGGCCCGCGTGGCCCTCGCTCGTGCAGTTTTCCACCAGCACGTCGTGGCAGATCTGCCAGCTCAGGCCGTCGCCATTGTAGTTGCGCGCGATGAGGCCGCGCATGACGACACGGTTGCACTCCTGAAGAAACACGCAGCCGGCGTAGTTGCCGTCGAGGTTTGCGTTCTTCGCACGGTTGCCGTCGAGGACGAGGTTCTCGATGGCGATGTCGGAAATGTTTTCGCCGGAGAGAATCGGAAACAGCGTCGAGACCGTGGTGTCACCGAGCCGCCAGAAGTTTTTCCGCAATCCCTGGTCGAGCTTGAAGCGGTTGCCGGTGCGCGCGACGAGCGTCCGCTTCACGATCTCCGGGTTTTTCCCGCCGCCATCCTTCGTGCGCAGGCAGACGCCGTCGCCGATTTCAAAACCGGTCGCGTCGGTGAGGGTGATTTCCTGGTCGAACCAGTCGCTGTCCGCCGCGAGCGTCGTGGCCACGGACGGTTCCTTGATGAGCACCGACTCCGCGCCACTGCCGAGCAGGCGGACCTTTGAGTGGAGATAAACCGCGTTCCGCAGCCGGTAGGCACCCGGCAGAATCCTCACCGTGCCGCCGCCGAACCTCGCAACGTAATCCACCGCCGCTTGAATCGCCTTTTCGCTCGTGCCGACGATGTCCGCGTTGGCCGGGCCGACGGTGACGGTGAGATGCCGCTCCCACGCCGGCTCCACGACCGAATCACCCAGCGTGGCCCGTGGAGACTTCGGCGCGTCCGCGGCGAATGCGGTCACAACGGTGGCGGCGAGGAAGAATTGGAGACAGCAAGAGCGGCGATTCATAGCTTGTGTGAGTTTATCAGCGCGATCCGGGCCAGGCCAAGATTCCCTTCACCACCCCGCCATGCACGCCGGTCAGGCGAGTGCGGTCAATGCCCATGAAATTGGGGTCGTGCACGGGATTCTTCACAGCGCTGCATAAAGAATGACCGGTCCCGCCACCGGGCTGCGCGAGGGCAAGGGCGGCGGGGGACGCGGTCGGCCTCGACGTGGTGCTCATGACTGATGCGCACCGCCGATGAGCCCATGTGCGTTCATCCATTTCAAATAGGTCGCCGCGCAGGCATCCAGGTTTTCCAGCGCCCCGCCGCCCCGCAGCGGCGAGCACATCTCAAACACGGCGGTGCCGTCGAAGCCGCCCTCGCGCAGGCCCTTGAAGAAGGCGGGGTAGTCAATGAAGCCCGTTCCGAACGGCACGGCACGCACCCAGTCCACCGGCCGGCGCTCGTAGTTCACCAGCTCCGGCCGGTAACGATGCTGTGGCACCCTGATGTAGTCCGCGTTGGTCGTGATGACCGTGTGAGGAGCGGCCTTGCGCGCGGCCTCGTGGAGGTTTTCGCCGCGCAGGGCGGGCGACCACGCATCGAAGCCGAGCTTGCAGTTGGGCCGGTCAATGTCGGCGAGCAGTTCCAGCAGCGCATCGGTGTGCAGCGCGAGATCGTGATGGTTCTGGATCGCAATGGTGACGCCGTGCGCCGCCGCCCTGTCGCTCATCTCGCGGATCGCCGAGACGCAGCGCTTCCATTGCGCCTGCGGGTCCTGGCCTTCCACCTCATAGGCGGTGAAGATGCGCACGACTTTGGCCCCAAGCTGCGCCGCGATGCGGGCGAGCGACTCGACGTAGGCGATCTGAAACTCCACCAGCGGCACCTCGCAGCCGACGGACGACGATTGTGAAAGGTTCGTGTAAGCCGCCAGCACATCACAACGCACGCGCGCACCGGCCAGCGCGTCCTGGATGGGCTTCACAAAATCCGGCGTCGCATCAAGCGGCGAAAGGTGCGGTCGCTTGCCGGCGATCATGACCGACGGAAACCCGAGCCTGCCCGCGTGCCTGATGAAGTCGGTGAGGCCCAGGGTCGACTGGCCCCAGAAGCCGGCATAGCTGATGGAGAAGAGGCAGGGTGTCATGAGGTTATTGGAGGCGAACGTTGTCATAAATGGCGGCCTTCCAGTTCCACCGCCACGGCTTCGTATTCGTCGAGCGTTCCCACCGCGACCGAGAGCGATGAACCCTTGACCACAAACGGGAGTTCGCGGTTCTCCCAGAGACGCCGCACGCTGCGCACGCGCGTATCGAAAGGCAGCGCGAGGCGCAGCGAGACGTTGGAAAGAGGAGCAAAGGTGTCAGTGCGAAACAGGCTGTCACGCTCGTGGTTGACGAGGTGGACGACGAGCCGTTGCGGCTGGCGGAAGAGCGTGACACCGACCACGCCCGGCGCTTCAACCTCGACGGGCAGGCCGTCCGGGGCCGCCCAGCGCACGGCGTTGGCGAACAGCCGCTCAACGGCCGGCGAGGGCTGGTAGCATTGCATCGAATCAAACCGGCCGGGCAGATAAACGACGCGGCCCTTGCCGTGGCGATGCACGAGCAGGGCCGGCACATCGTTCGTGAGGTCGGGCCTGCCGGCAAACTGGCCCAGGGCTTCCGCACCGGACGGTTCAACGGAGACCAGCGGCTCGCCGAGACTGGTCAGCTGCTCCGCCTTCAGGCCGCCGGTCAACGGGTGATCGCCGTGCAGCCGCGCCTGGCGCGGAGCCGTCTTCAGGGTCGTCCGGTAATGAACGCCCAACACGTCAGCGAGCGCGAAGTCCGGCCGGCGACGCCCCTTCTCGTCGAGCAACGACGTCTCGTGCGTGGCGATCAGTCCGCCGCCCTCGCGCACGAAGCGGCGCACCGCCTCCGCCTGGGCGTCGCTCATCAATCCGACATTGGCCAGCATGAGCACCTTGAAACCGGAGAGCTGCTCCTCGAAATGCGGCCGGTGCAGCGTCACCACCGGCAGTCCGCCCCGCATCAACGCCGAGTAGGCGCCGACATACGGCGCAAGGAAGCGGTCGCGCGAGCCGTAGCTCACGCCGTCAGCCTTGGGCGCGTTGCGTTGCGTGCCGGACTCGTGCAGATCGCGCGGCAACGCGAGGAATTTCACCGGCGCGGTGGTGGCGAAATCGAGATGTTCGGCGCAACGCGTCATGAAGTCGTTCACCGGCTTCATGCCGGGCGTGCTCCAGAAGTTCGGATACGCGCCATTGGCAAGACCCTGGAAGGCCTGGTAGCGCGCCTCGGCTTTGGTGAAATGGCGATGCGGATAGATGTTGAAGAGCAAGGGCACCTGATAAACCGCCGAGTAGCCCGCCAGTTCTCCGCTGCGCCATGCGATGTGAACCCACGGCCGCGGCGTGTAGACCTCGGTCAGCGTGGCGTCGTAAAAGGCGGCGCAGTTCGGTTTCGGATGCGAGTGGAACGCTGTCACGGCGTTCGGGTTCGCGGCCTTCACCGTCTGCGAAAACTCGCGCGTGATCTCGCCGAAGGTTTGGTAAAGCAGTGCCGTCCACCGCCGTGCGTCCACGTCGTTCTCGACATCGCCGACGGGCTGCGGATCGGAGCCGAATTCCGCCCACACGGCCCATCCGGTTTGGATTTGAGCCAGCTTCTCCACGGGCATCGGCTCGCCGAACATCGCCTGATATTTCCGCCGGCAATGTTCGCAGAAACATCGCTGCGGCGTCAGCCCATCCACGTAAAGCCCGTCCGCCTTGTAGCGCGCAAACATCTCCGTCAGCACATCGCGCAGAAACTGACGGTATCGGGGATGATTGACGCACACGTAGCGCGGGTCGCCGGTCTTGAAGCCGTAAGCGGGACGAGTCGGGATGGAGCCGTCGGCTTCGCGCACGACGCAGTCTTTGAACAGCGGGTGGCCGGCGCAGAGCGCGTTGGGATTCATATAGGCGACGATCTTCACGCCGCATCGTGCGCCTTCCTCGACGGCTTCGCGCAGATAGTCCAGCCCACCAAGGCCGGGCACGTGCGGTGCGACGCGGCTTTGGAAGAAAGTCTCACCGCCCCAACAGACGCTCAGGCGCAGGGCATTTCCACCGTTGGCCGCCACCTGCCGGACCAGTTGCCGGATGTCGCCCTCGTGGCGGTTTGCCAGCTCTTCACGCCATGAATCCTTGGTGAACCAACGCGGCACACGCATCCAGTCAGGCAGCGGCCTGCGGCTCTCCACCGGCGAAACTTTCGGCAACGCCGCCGTTTCAACGCGTGGCGACAGCGTCGTTGGCTGCACGCGCAGCCCGCGCCGTGCATCGTCGTCGCTTGGCGTGTAGTCCGGTTCGTCCGTCAGGCAAAGCGCGTCGAGCCGCGGATTGAAAGCCGGCTCCGCCTGCCGCCACTTCAGCGGGCCAAAGACAGTGGCCATCGAGCGATGGGCGCGCACGCGAAATTGCCAGCGACCGGCGGTCAGCGTCTGTGCTTCGGTCAGGGCGCGCCATTTCCATTCCCGCCCCGGTGGTTCGTTCGCCCATGTGCCGAGGAGCTTTTCCTGCGCGACGGCATCGAACGCCTCATCAGCACCGCTCGGGAACTTCACGCGCGCCCAAAGCCGGTAAGCGCCCGCGCTCGGCACGGTGAAGGTGAAGGAGGCGGAGCTTTCCAGTTTCTCCTCCGGCTGCTCGATGGCAATGATGGGCACGAGGAAGTCGCCCAACGCCCCCCCGTCGGCCAGGTTCACCGTCGAGGCGCGGATCATCAGCGGCGTGAGTTCCTGCGCCAGGCCCGCAGCGATCCAAACCCGCTCCGCACGGCAGACCATGGCCGTCAGACCAAGGGCCAGTGCGACTGCTATCTTCATGCAGGAGTGAAGCGGACGATGCAATCTCATGCTCTGTTTCCCGGCTGTAACAATGACATTCGCGCAAAGGCCCGGCTTATTGCGGTTTGTTGGCGACCACGCCTTCGCACGACCAGCTCGCGCGCCGACGTCGGCACCTCGACGCCAGTCATCCGGCGGACAACAGCAAGCGCACTGAGTTTCATTGCCTTGTGATGCCAGGTGTTTTGACCAGAGCCCACGCGACGGCATTGACAAGCATGTGACGGAACTCGGGATTCTTGAAGTCATCAGGATGACCGAGCGATGTGTAGAAGATGCGGGCCTGCCCCGGTCCGTAGTAATGCGTCCATGCGACCGGCTCCGCAGGCTTGTCGGGGACGGTGCCCAATAGCAGGGCCGTGGTCTGTTTTTCCAGCGGACTGACCTTGTAGAGGGAGCCGTTGCCCATGATCTTCGAAACCGAAATCCCCCGCAGGATTGGATGCGCTTCCGCACCGGACGCGAGCGTGACCGTGGTTTTGGGCCCGTTGCCGTGGTGGTTTGAGTAATGTCCGCCAAGCACCTCGGGATCGAACTCCTGCCACGTCGCGAGTTTCGGGTCGGTGACGGTGTCCTTGGGCCGCAGGGCGAACGCATGGCTCGCGGTGCGGATGCCGACCAGCGGTTTCCCGGCGGCGAGGAAGGCGCGCACGGCATCCAGCTCCTCCTTGTGCGGCGTGCGGCGGCGGACGCTGAGGAACAGCAGGTCCGCCTCGCGCAGCGCCTC
>JBAYGL010000187.1:0-9499 GCA_041666725.1 Limisphaerales bacterium | reverse complement strand
GTCGTGCGAGCCGAACATCCGCTTGTAGAACGCGCCGGGGATGACGTGCCAGAAGTGGCCGATGACATTGTTCGAGAAGAACGCCTGGCCGTTCTCATCCCAGTCCAGACCCCACGGATTCGTCGTGCCGCGGCAGACCGTCTCAAACTTCTTCGTCACCGGATGATACCGCCAGATCGAGCAGTCCAGCGTGATGCGCTCGCTCTCCGGCACACCGGGCCGGCCCGCAGTAGATTTGGTCTTGATGCCGTGCCGGCCGTAGATCCAGCCGTCCGGTCCCCACGCGAGGCCGTTCACGAAGTTGTGCGCCGCCTGGATGTTCCAGCCCGTCAAATGCACCACCGGCGGACCGTCCGGCACATCGTCACCATTGGCATCGGGGAAGAAGAGCAGGTCCGGCAGCGACAGCACCCACACGCCGCCGAAACCCGGCAGCACGCTCGTCACGTTGCGCCCGTGATCGAGGAAAACCTTGCGCTCCACGTTGCGCCCGGTGCCGTCGCGGTCCGTGAAGATGAGAATGCGGTCGGGCGCGGGGTTGGAGACCCCGTTGTCCTTCTTGAGCGCCGGATACGAAAAGTTCTCCACCACCCAGAGGCGACCGCGGTCGTCGAATTCCATCGCGATGGGCTGCATCACCCTCGGCTCGGCGGCGAAAAGCTGCGCGCGGAAGCCGGGCGGAAGCGTGAGCTTCTTGAGCGCCTCCGCCGCCGGCGCAGGCACGTCTCCGGCCTTCTGCGTGTCCGTGACGCCGGGCGGAAGCTGGGCGGACGCGACGATTAGGGAGACCGCAAGGGTGGCCAGGGAAAGCGAGGCGGCAGACCAGCGGTGGCGAATAGACATGGGGCGGTTTTAGGGGAAGGCCGAGGCGGTGGCAACCGAAAGGACTCCCGCCTTGGTAGGGCGCGTCTGTCCCAGCGCGCCGCTGGAGCGTTCGGACACGCAAGATGCCATCAGTTCGGGTATCGCCGGATTGCTTGTTTTGGTGAAACCCCGGGATGCGCGCTCTTGAGAGCATTCGACCGGTTCAGCAGGACATCGGCATCCGTTGGGAATCCGGCGCGCTTAAGAGACTCCGCGTTCTCCGCGAGGAACACGGCAAATCCAACCGGATCGAGCTTCTCCACGCCTGTTGTGTCCAGGGCCACGAGGGCATCGCGATATACCGGGACGGCACGTTCATGCTGCCCGGTGTCATGGAGGTAGCGGGCGAATTCACAAAGCGCCGGGGCCTTCAATTGGTCAGCCTGGCCTTTTGCCTGCTTGATGAGTTCCAGAACTCTTGGAAACCCCCCTTCCGCATCTTCACGCTTGCCCAGGTATCCGCTGACCCGGGTCCACTCATAAACCGAATAGGCTTCTGCTCCTGGTCCCAGGTGCCCGAGTTGGGCGTTAACGAATGACCGGTAGTAATACTGGCGGGCCAAGGCCAGGTCGCCGGAGCGCTCCTCCGCCTCGCCGGCTTCGTAATACCGCTGCCGCGTCTTGGCATGGATTGGACTGGTGCAACCAATGGCGACGGTCAGAATTCCGAACAGGAGACAGATTGTTTGAGGGATGTTTGACATATTTAGTGTGCAGCTCTCCAAGCCGCCTGTTTACAGCTCAATCCTATGGCGCTGAAGCCTAATAAACCCCCAATGAAGGTCGAGTTTTAAGTTTCCAGCCGGTTGCCATTTGAGCCGAACGAGGGAAGCGCGCCGAGTCTGTCAGCGCCCAAGTTGAGAATTGAATCCCCCTGCCCCGTTGCCCCAGACTGCGCGCGTTCCGCAGTTCAAGTGACGGCTGCGCCAGACCCAAATTCCATGCCTTCAAACCCGACCTCGGACGGCTTCGAAGCCGGTGCGTTCCACCCGGACTACGGCAACCGCCGCGTGGCAGGCAGGCTGCGCGTGGACGGCGGCATGGTGAACTTCGAGAGCGATCAGGGCTTCTTCGCATTCCCGCTCACCGACATCCAGGTGAACCTCGGCGGCGCAAGCGACCGGCTTGTCTTCTTCGCCCACCCACAGTTTCCAAAAGCTTCGATCTTCACTTCCGATCACGCCGTCCTCGATCACCCGGCCTTCGCACAAAACCCGTCGCTCGCCCGCGCCCGCGACCGCATCCGGCGGCGGAAGATCGTCAGCCTTTGCGTCACCCTCGCCATCCTCGGCCTCATCATCGCGGCCATCGCGGGCGTGTGGCTGGGGAAGGACCCGATGGTCAACGCCATCGCCCGGCAGATCCCCGCCGAGTGGGAACAACAGCTCGGCGACACCGCGTTCAAGCAGGTCACCCTCAGCCGCAAGCTCATCACGGACGACGCCGTGCAGCGCCAGCTCGACCTGCTCGCCGGGCCGTTGCTCGCCGTGGTGCCGCAGGACCGCTGCAAGTTCCGCCTCCACATCATCGAGGACGCGTCGCTCAACGCCTTTGCCCTGCCCGGCGGCAACGTCGCCATCCACACCGGCCTGCTCCTCGCGGCAGAGACGCCCGAGGAAGTCCTTGGCGTCCTCGGGCACGAGCTGTCCCACGTCACCCGGCAGCACGGGATGCGCGCGATGGTGCAGGGCGTCGGGCTCTTCGCCGTGGTGCAGGCGTTCCTGGGCGACGCCACCGGGCTGCTGGCCGTGCTGGCGAACAACGCGCCGTTCCTCCTCACGCAGAAGTTCTCCCGCGACCACGAGCGCGAGGCTGACGAGCAGGGCTTCCGCTACCTTGAGGCCGCGAAGCTGAACCCGCGCGGCATGATCACCTTTTTCGAGAAGATGCGTCGCGAGGAGGAGAAGCTGCGCGCGCAGCTCCCCGGCGGCGAGGCGCTGGACGCGTTGAACTTCCTGAGCACGCATCCCGCCACGCCCGAGCGCATGGCGCACCTGGAGCAGTTGATGGCCAGGTCCGGACGCAAGGACGGCTTCGCGGTCGTGGACTTGAATTTCAGAGAGTTTCAGCAAGCTCTCCGCGCGAAACTCTCGCAGCCGGAAAAGGAAAAAAAGCCGGTGAAGCCGAAGCAACCCGGAAAGCCGGAGGCAAAGTGAGGCGTGACGCGTCCCGTCTGACTTCTGATTTCAACCCAAATTCCGAAGCAGAGAACGCGGGTGAAACGGTGACGATGCAAGGAGCGCGGCGTTCACGCCGCAGAAAGCCCCGGGAGCAAAAGTGCGCTGGAACCACCACTGACTGGCGCACGCTTCTGCGGCCTGAAGGCCGCGCCCCTCGCCGGACGTTGCCGTCCATTTCGGAGTTCGGGCTCACCTGTCTCCCCGACGGCAGGGGTGTCGGCGCGTCATTCTACTTTTTCAACTGGCCGAGGAGGTCGAAGAGCACGGCGGTGATCTGCGGAGAGGCGTTGGTTTCGAGGTAGCTGGATTTCGCGCGCCACGTCTCGTAGCCACCCAGGGCATGATGCTGCGGCGTCGGGAGGTAGCCGTTGTAGCCGTTGGCCAGCGACATTGTGAAGCTCGCGGGGAACGGGTTTTTCGCCTTCAGTTCGAGGCCGATCTCAACGAAGACCTCACACGGAATGGCGGTGATGGCGAGATCGCCCAGTCGCAGGGCCTGTAGGATGAGCTCCACGCGGTCGGGGTAATCGGCCATCTGCACCGTCTCGCGGGCATAGATCTCATTCATGCTCTTGAGGCGGGGAAACTGGTTCGGGGCTTTCGCCAGAATGTCCTTCGCGCGGGCGAGCGCGGCGGCATCAGGCTTGCGGACGCCGAGCGAAATTTCCTTCTGCGCGGCTCCGAGCGGAATCCAGTCGTGGAGTTTCACGGCGGGCAGGGCTTTTGCGACCTCGGTGGCGACACGGTTGGAAACGATCCTGATCTTTTCACCGGGGGCGTATTTGTTCGTGTCGCCATCGCGCCAGGGAACGTTGTTGATGTCGCCGCTGGTGCCGTTGGCCATGATGCCGACGAAGGGCGGGCTCTGTCGGTCGGCCCCGAGCAGCTGCTGGATGCGGTCTGCGAACGCGCCGAAGTAGTCCGCCGAGATGCCGGGATTGCCGCCGACGTAATGCAGCGAGTAATCCGCAAGCAGCGCGACGTGCTGGCCGTTGGTGCGCTGGACGGTGAGGAACATGACCTCGGGGTCGGTGGGGCCGGCGGGCTTGAGCAGCGCGGGGTTCTTCATGCCCGGGTTCATCCGAACCTGATCCTCGGCGCCGAAGGGATTGGTCAGCTTCGTGCCGGGCTGCATGTGCCAGCGGCGGTTGTGGACCTGGTCGGGCACGCCGGCCCTGCCCCAGCCGATGCGCGCCGGTGCGAGGTTGTTGTTCGCGCGTCGGATGGCGTCGGCGATGCGCACGGCAAAGAAGGCCCGATACTCCATGTCCGCCTCGCTTTGGAAGGCGGACGCGGAGCTGGGAGCCGAATGCGTGTGCGTGGCGGACATCAGCATGTGGCTGGCGGGGATGCCGGTGGCCGCGCTGGCGAGGCGCTTGGCCTCGTCGAAGACCTCGCGAGGAATGAGGCAGGAATCGTTCACCACGATGGCGAGCCGGGTGGTGCCGTCGTCGAGGACGAGGGCGCGGGAGTGCAGCTCGTCGTGGACGTGCGTGGCCTTCCCGTCGGCCATGTTGCCGTTGATGGAGGTGCCCAGCTTGGGCGTGATGTTGCTGGTGGCGGCCCCGGCCCGGAGGATGCGGGGCTTGTCAGCGGCAACTCCGTTCAACGCACACGCGCAGAGAACGCAGAGGAACGCAAAACGAAGGAACGGAGCAAGGACGCGGGAAGAATTATGTTTCATGGACGGGTGTTGGACGTCCCGGGGCCGGGGAAAAGTTCGAGCAAATATCGCACCGGCGTGAACGCCGGCGTCCTACGGCCTGCGCAAGCGGAAAAACCGCACCTGATTGCCCGGCGTGACATCCGTTTCCAGCTCGCTTCCGTTGAGGGTCAGCGCATTCGTCTCATCCTGCCACACGGGCGCGAGCAGGTTCGTCGTGCTTTGCAGGATGTAGCCGGAGGAGGCCAGCGGCCAGCGCATCCGGAATTGTCCGCCAATCCGCTGGAGGCCCAGCTGCGGCGTGCCACCGCCGGTGAACTGGTTGAACCGCGCCACCAGCACATCCTCCGCGCCCCGGCTGGGCAGCGGGCTGCCGCCGGCCGAGCTGGTTCCGCTGAAATAACCGGCGATGTAGCTGTTCCCCGCCGCGTCCGCTCCGACGCCGAGGCCGAAATCGCCGCTCAAGTCCGGTCCGCCGGCCTGCTGCGCAAAGGCGAACACGCCGTTCGCATCCAGCCGTGTCAGGAACGCATCGTAACTCCCCGAGATTCCACCCAGTGTGTTCGTCCCAAACGTCGCGCCGCCGGAGAAATAACCCGTCACATGCACCGTGCCCGCCGCGTCCACCGCCACCCCGTGCGCGGCGGACAAACCGCTGCCGCCCATCTGCCGCACCCACAGCACGCCGCCGTTGCCGGCATACTTCGCGATGAAGGCATCCGACGCCGCACCGGCGAGGCTCGCCACGTTGGTTCCGGAGAACGCCGCCGTCCCGAAGGTTGCCCCTGCCAGATATGCGCTGCCGTCCGCCGCCACCGCCACGCCGTTGGCGCTGTCCTCGCCCGCACCGCCAGCCTGGCGGACCCACTGCAACGTCCCGACGGCATCAAACTTGGCGAGGAACATGTCCGAGTTGCCGCGATTGGTGAGCGTGTCCGCACCGAAGGCCGCCACCGGACTGTAAAAGACACCGCTTACAAAAACATTTCCCACGCTGTCTGCGGCGATGCCCGTGCCGGCGTCCAGATTGCCACCGCTGTAACTACCGGCCTTGCGCGCCCATACCTCCACGCCAGCACCGGTGTATTTCGCCACGAAGACGCGGCCTGAGTTCGTCAGTGCCGCGCCTGCGAATGTGTCGAGCACGGAGCGGCCTGTCACCAGCACATTCCCCGCGCCATCCACCGCCACGGCGGCGCCCTCGTCATCAGCGAACTCCACGCCCGTGCTGCGCGCCCACACGAGACCGCCGGCAGAATCATACTTCGCGAGAAACACGTCTGAATACGAGGTCGGGCTGGTGTTCGTGAGCGTCGTGCCGCCGAACGTCGCCTCGCCCTCGTAGGCCCCCGTCACATAGCAGTTGCCCGTCGCGTCCACGGCGATGCCCCTGGCCGCGTCGTAACCCGGGCCGCCCGCCCGGCGCGCCCACAGCAACTGCCCGTTGCTGTCCTGCTTCGTGATGAAGGTGTCCGTGTTGCCCGCGCTGACGAGCGTGTTCGTGCCAAAGGTTGCCGTGCTGGTGAAGTAGCCCGCCACGTAGCTGTTCCCCGCCGCGTCCACGGCGATGCCATTGCCCACGTCCGAACCGTCGCCGCCGCCCGAAGTCGCCCAGGGCACTACCACACTCACCGGCAAAACCGTGAGTCGAGCCGGGCTGCTGGTGGTCGAGCCGAGGGCATTGCCCACCACGACGGAATAAAGCCCCTCATGCGAGGGCGTTGCCGCGCCGAGGACGTAGGTTGTGCCGTTGGCCCCGGCGAGGTTCGTCCCGTTGAGCTGCCACTGGTAGGTAAGAGGCGTGTCGCCCAGCACCGTCACGGAGAAGGAGACCGAACCGGCGGCATTGACCACGCGCGCGGCAGGCGGCGACGTGATGACGGGGGCGGAGTGGACAATTAGCAGTGCGTTCGAGCTGATGATTACTCCGGCGAGATTGGAAATAATGACCGAATAATTCCCCGCGTTCGTGACGCTCACGGAGTCAATCGTAAACGTGTTGGTCAATGCATCGCCCACATTCGTGCCATTGAATCGCCACTGGTAGAACAAATTCGTCGAGCCTGTCGCCTCCACGGTGAAACTCAACGGGTCGCCCACCAGATTCGTCGAACCTAGCGGTTGCGTTGTGATGACCGGAGGCGTCAGCACTTCGAGTGTGGCGACGTCACTGGTGACGGTGCCGAAGGCATTTCCGATCACCACGGTGTAATTGCCGGTGTTGTTAGTCTGCACGTTGGTCAAGGTCAGCGTGTTGCTCAAGCTCAACGTCGAAGTATTGGCACCGGGGATGTTGATGCCGTAGCGCCGCCACTGGTAAGTGAAGGGGCCTGGAGCGTTGGTGTTCGTCGTGAGTCCCACCGAGAAAGTGACGTTGGTGCCGGGCAGCACACGGAAGCTGTGCGGTTGGACGCTGATAGTCGGAGTCTGGACGGTGGGCGGTGGGACTTCCGTCTCGATGTCAGTCAGGACATCCGCGCCCAAACCAATGTAAAAGGTGAAGATCGTGCCCTGTCCGGGTGCCAGCGTGCCCACATCTGCGGTCATGGCGATACTATTGTCATCTGTAGCCGTATTTCCCTTGGCCAGGGGAACATCCCAGCGGTTGGCATCATAAATGGCGCTCGCAGCCGCGCCTAAAGGACCGCCCCTAAAAACGACGCCTCGGGGATCAATGGTATAGAGCACCAAGTCCGCACTCGTGGCCGATCCGGTGGACCTGGCCTGCACAACCGCTTTGCCATCTCCTGCGGCAAAGGTATTCGTAATCGTGTTGACCGTTGTGAAACTGCCACCAAGGTCAACGGTGTTGTCCGGATCCACGTCCCACATGTAGCGCACGTTGTTCAGCGACACCGCACCCACGTTGGTCAGGCCTATCTGCATCATGTAGAATGTTTTATCCACGCCGAATGAGATGACCTGCACGATTTGCAGGTTGCCACCCAGTATCCCGGTCGTCGTGGCCGAGAGATTCGTGCCCGACGAAGTATTTACCACGGCGACCGGCGTAATGCCGTCCGAGCCGCTCCTGCTATTGAGGCCGGTCGTCGGAGCGCCGGCGATTTTATATCCTGCAGCCCACGCCACGTAAGGCGTTCCCGGCAGGAAGTAATCGAAGCTCTGCACGGTGCCGACGCCAAACCCATCCAGGTCGGTGCTCATGCCAATATCTTGTCTTCTCGTTGTGCCAAAAAAGCCGGCGGGCCTGACTCCTCCCTTTGAACCGAAGCTACCGCCGGAGTTGATGCCCAACTCAAGGAAGTTGCCACCGATGAAAACGTCGTTGGTCAGCGTGGCGCTGTGGGCGCCAGGCGCCTGACTACAGGCCATCGGCGCGGTGAACAGGCTCAGGGCGAACATCCAGAACAGGGCGTGTGCGGAGCGGACGAGCTGAGTGAGCATAGAAATAAAAATTAGTTGTTCCGGTCGTTCTTCCTCACGCCCGCCGGGTTGAGCCTGAGCGAGTATCCGTTGTTCGGAGCCACTGAGTGCTTGCCGAGGATGAACGAATCCGTGGTGCCGTCGGTGGTGCGCACCCATGCGATCAACGTGAAGTTCGTGCCGGGATCAAAATTGGGGAAATTACCCACCGTTACGAATCCGCCGCTGGCGCGGTCCAACGAAAGCGCGTTGCCCGCCCGCCCGCCGCTTACGATGCCGGCCCCCGCTCCGGACAGGGTGCCGTTGAAGCTTCCTCCTGTGGTGGCTGCGGTGTTGGTCGCCACGGCGCTCCCCGGCCGTTCGTCAAAGCGCCAGTGCGCAATGGGGCCTGCAGTTTGAGCAGCGCAAGTCAGGGTTGCGAGGTTGAGAAACAAAAGTCCGGCCAGGCGGACACAACGCATCGTCAAGTGGCAGTTCATGATTTCCTATCCCCCCCTTTTGGGAGCGCCGGATGGTGGTCCGGGGCGGTGAAAAAGTAAACCAGTGAATTTGCAGGAATGGCGTCCCCGTATGGATACAAACTCCCAAAGTCAGCGGCTGCCGGCGGACCCGGCGTTTACAGGGCGTCCCTACAATGCTCTGCTGGATGGATCAGCAGATTAAGCCCGCTGCATCGCGGCATTGCGCCAGCGCTGCGTGGGTTAAGGAGATGGTGCGTCCGACTCGTCCGGAGCGCGGTCGACGGCGCTACTTCAGCACGCCGCACGCCTTCATCGTGGCCTTTAGCACGTCGCGGTTCTTGCTGCTCATGCGGACGAGCGGGAGGCGGTAGTGCTCCTCCACCACGCCCATCATCGCCAGCGCGGCCTTGACCGGGACGGGATTGGTCTCGATGAAGAGGTCCTTGTAGAGAGGGTAGAATTTCGAGTGAAGCCTGAGCGCGGCATCGGGGCGGCCGGCGCGGAAGTAGTCCACCATGTGGCTGACTTCGCGCGGAATGACGTTGCTGGCGACGCTGATGACGCCCTCGGCACCCACGCTCATGAACGGCAGCGTCAGGGAATCGTCACCGCTGAGAATGTTGAAATGCCGGCCCAACGCGGCGCGGAGCTGGCTGACTCGGTCGCAGGAGCCGCCGGCCTCCTTGATGGCGACAACATTGGGACAGTGGCCGGCGAGGCGCTTGACGGTGTCCACGCCGATCTCGATGCCACATCGCCCGGGAATGCTGTAGAGCACGAGGGGCAGTTCGGTTTCACTGGCGATGGCCTTGAAATGCTGGAAGAGGCCTTCCTGCGTCGGCTTGTTGTAGTAGGGCGCGACCTGCAGCGAGCCATCCGCGCCAACTTCCTCGGCGGCCTTGGTGAGGTAGATGGCCTCGCTCGTGGAGTTGGCACCCGTGCCTGTG
>JBAYGL010000186.1:0-9563 GCA_041666725.1 Limisphaerales bacterium | reverse complement strand
TCGAAGGAAAAGCTCTCCGGCGGCGGCAAGCCCAGCGGCCCGCTCTCCTTCCTCAAGGTTTACGACCAGGTCGCCAACGTCGTGAAGTCCGGCGGCAAGACCCGCCGCGCCGCCAAGATGAACACGCTGCGCGACTGGCACGGCGACATCGAGGAGTTCATCGACTGCAAGCAGAAGGAGGAGAAGAAGGCCTGGGCGCTCATCGAGCAGGGCTACGACGGCTCCTTCAACGGCGACGCCTATGGTTCCGTGATGTATCAGAACGAGAACCTCTCCGTGCGCGTCTCCGACGAGTTCATGTCCGCCGCGCTCGAAGGCAAGGAATGGTGGACCAGGTCCACCACCACCGGCGAGCGCCTCCAGAAGAAGGACGCGGACACCCTGCTCAACAAGATCGCCGAGGGCACCCACATCTGCGGCGACCCCGGCCTGCAATACGACGGCGCGATCCAGAAGTGGCACACCTGCAAGGGCACCGAGCCGATCCACTCCACGAATCCCTGCTCCGAATACGTGTTCCTCAACAACACCGCCTGCAACCTCGCCTCGCTGAACCTCATGAAGTTCAAGCGCGAGGACGGCAAGTTCGACGTCGAGCGCTTCAAGGCCGCCGTGCGCCTTTACATCACCGCGCAGGAAATCCTCGTGGACAACGCCAGCTACCCGACGAAGGAGATCGCCGAGAACTCGCACATCTTCCGCACGCTGGGCCTCGGCTTTGCGAACCTCGGCTCGCTCTGCATGAGCTACGGCCTGCCCTACGACTCCCACGAGGGCCGCGCGTTGGCCGGTGCCATCACCGCCATCATGACCGGTCACGCCTACGAGCAGAGCGCGGAACTCGCCTCGCAGGTCGGCCCGTTCAAGGGCTACCGCGACGCCCGTTGCTCCGGAGTCACCAAGCCCCTCAAAAAGGACAACGTGGACTCCATGCTCGGAGTCATCCACCTGCACCGCAACGCGGTTGAAGAGATCCAGCCCAGCGCCGAATTCAACTACCTCAAGGAAGAGGCCCGCCATGCGTGGGACGGAGCGCTCGCCAGGGGCAAGAAACACGGCTACCGCAACGCCCAGGTCACCGTGCTCGCGCCCACCGGCACCATCGGCTTCCTCATGGACTGCGACACCACCGGCATCGAGCCCGACATCGCCCTCGTCAAATACAAGCTCCTCGCCGGCGGCGGCATGCTCAAGATCGTGAACCGCGGCGTGCCCTCCGCCCTTCGCCGCCTCGGCTACAACGAATCGGAAAACGAATCCATCATCGCGCACATTGAGAAGCACGACACGATCGAGGACGTGGAGGAGAACGGCCAGACCTTCCGCAGCGGTCTCAAGCCCGAGCATCTGGACGTCTTCGACTGCGCGTTCAAGGCCCACAAGGGCAAACGCAGCATCCACTACATGGCGCACCTCAGCATGATGGCCGCCGCACAGCCGTTCATCTCCGGCGCCATCAGCAAGACCGTCAACCTTCCCAGCGAGGCCACCGTCGCCGACGTCCGGGACGCCTACGTCCAGGCCTGGCGCATGGGCCTCAAGTGCGTCGCCATCTACCGCGACGGCTCCAAGCGCTCGCAGCCGCTCAACACCAAGAAGACCAACGAAGGTGCGGACAAGGCCGCCAACGCCGCCGCCGCCACGGCCGAGCAGACCGCCACGTTCGAGAGCCGCATCAAGGAACTGGAGACCGAAATCATGCGCCTGCACGAGCAGGTCGGCAAACCGCTCCGCCGCAAGCTCCCCGAGACCCGCGCCTCCTACACGCACAAGTTCGATGTCGCCGGTCACGAAGGCTACCTCACCGTGGGCGTCTTTCCCGACGGCACCCCCGGCGAGATGTTCATCACCATGTCGAAGGAAGGTTCGACCATCGGCGGCCTCATGGACAGCGTGGCCGCGCTCACCAGCATGTCGCTGCAATACGGCGTCCCGCTGGACGCGCTCGTCCGGAAGTTCGCCCACCAGCGCTTCGAACCGAGCGGTTTCACCAAGAATCCGGAGATCGGCCGCGCCAGCTCCATCATCGACTACGTGTTCCGCTGGCTCGCGTTCCAGTTCATCGAGGGCTACCGCGAAGCCAATGCCAAGGACGGCCAGCCCAACCTCCCGCTGCCCGGCCTCACGGAAATCGAGCGGCAGAGCGTCAACCGCTCCGTCCCCGAACTGCCGCTCTCCGGCGACACCGACATCCTCATCAAAAGCGAGGTCATGAAAGCCGCCGGCGCTGCCAGCGCCGAGAGCAGGGCACAGAGCCTCAGCGATGCGCACAAACACTTCATGCACGACGCGCCGCCCTGTCCCAAGTGCGGCCACATCGCCGTGCGCAACGGCGCCTGCTTCAAATGTCTCAACTGCGGTGAAAGCTTGGGCTGCTCCTAGGCTGTGAAGCAACCGAGGTCAGAGAGGCCGGGGAGCAATCCCCGGCCTTTTTGTTTGGCGAGGCCGTGATTGCCTTGCCGCAGATGGCGTGCAACTCTGCCGCCGAGTTGTTTCCCAATGAATGCTCCGCCTGAAATTCCCATGAACGGCGATCTGCTCACTGATGAGGAGCGCAACACATCAATGGGACTTGGCTACGTGATGGCAGCGGAGCGGTTGGGACTGAAATACCTCGCCGACATCAAGGTCATGACCGAGCTGGTGTGCGACATGACCAATCGCGCGATGGCCGTGTGGTCTGAGGAACAGGCCAGAGACGAGAATTTCGAGCCGAGCCCGTCGTATGGTGAGCAGTTGGACAAGATGGTGGAAGAGTTGGCGGTCATCTTGCGCGGTCGGAACCCGCGTTTCATGGCGACGCCCTGGTTCACCGATCCGAACCAACTGCGTGAATCCCTTTGGTGTGAGTATCGCAGCGCATTCCCCGATGATCCTGAAGTAGCGAGTCCCGCCTACGATCCGATCTGGCAACAGGCCAGTTGTTGTGTCGTCGTGCCGTATGACATGCTGGACTGGCACACGAAAGAGGGCACGCTCCACGAGTTTCCCGTCGAGAACTCGGCTCATGTTCGCTGCATGGTCGCGTCCTTCCTTGGCCTGCCGCTGGAATCGCTGCCGCCCGACTTGGTGAAAAGTGAGGCTGAAATCCGCGCCCTGCGCGCCGGGGATGATGAATCAGAAACCGGAGGTGAAAAATGTGGCTGATGACCAAACGCGGATTTCACTCCGCCCGAGATTGAAAGGCCAGCAATGCCAAAATTACCCGATGCGATTTATGGAACGTGGCAGACCGATGCCGTGCGGACGCTCGCCGAAATCAAACGGCATCTGCGGCCTGACCATCCCAAAATCCACGAGTTCGACGCGCCGGAAAAATGGATTCCGCTGACCATCACTTACACGCCGGATGGCGTGCTTTACACCTATCGCGGTGAACAGGTGCATGCCCGCTGGCGGGTTTTGGCGTGCGACGAGGTCTCGCTGGTCTCCCAAGTTGAAACGACGTGGATCAACGACCAACCTCTTTGGCACATCCACTTTCTCGCGGAGGATTGCTATTGGGTCTCGGTGGATTTGGATTGGGGCTTCATCTACCGCGAATTCTTCGTCAAGATCGGTGCGACACAACCGCCACCCGCGCTTCAAAGCGAGTTCGCCGCCGTGCGGACGGTTCAGAACAACTAGCAAAGTTATGTGGCTCATGACCAAACACGGGTTTTATTCCATCGTGCAGAAGCAGCCGGGGGAGTTTCACGTCCGCGCCCGTGTGCAGCAGGATTTGGAGAATCTGGTGGCGCGTGTGCCGTTGCCCGGCGCGGAAATCCACTCCAGCAAGCAAACGGACTACACGTTTCGCATCATCATGGGCAAGGAAGACGTGCGGAAGGTGATGCAATTTCTGGGCGACTCACTGGACTATTCCAACTTCAAGAATACCGTCGCACGCACGCCCGACCAGCAAGCCAAACATGTTGCTTACGCCTCGGTCTGGCACACGATGATTGACGCGCTCGGCGGTTACGGGCGTCCGCCAAAAAAAAGAGCCTGAAGCCGGAAAGAATGTATGGAACAGAAACAAACCGTTGGAAATAATCTCTCATGGCGCGAGGCTATCGTTGAAGTTCTCAGAATAGTCGGAAAACCGATGTCTTCCGCCGATATTGTTGCCGCCATCAAAAAACGTGGATTGCGGAATGTGACTGGCAATACTCCAGAGGCAACAGTCGGGGCTCAAATTTACATCTCCATCAAAAAGGGTGGCAAATGCTCCCCTTTTGTTCAAATTTCTCCCAACGTGTTCAGGTTCAAGGAACCCAGCAAAATCGTCGGCTACGTGCCGCAGCCAGGCGGCGTCAACATTCCCACAGACGAACCGACGCCACCCTCCGAGACCGCAAAAAGAAGAATGCCGCTCACATACGACGATCCATTGATCGCCGTATTTCTGCGGACTTTGGCATGGGAAAACGACGTGGGCAGAGAGCCCAAAGTGAATGAACTCGCAGAGGTGCAGGTTCAAACAGCACGAAAAGCGCTTGGTCTAAAGCCGAACACGAAGGGTGCTCCTCATGAATTCATCCAATCCCTTCGGAAAGGGACAAAACCACTTTTGTCCGCTGGGAAGCCACCGCGTCCGCTAGAACCCGGCTGGGACGACAAAGCAAAGGTCTGGCGCTTGCTCTGCCTGCCGGATCATGGCTTTGTCAGGCTTCTTTCGCATGATGTGGTCCCCTCAAACCCGACGCACATTCAGCCAACGGTCCAGCAGTTTTCGTTGAGACTTCGAAATCCTTCAGTGCCGCGATTGGACGTCTTGCTTGGTCATGACAAGCCCAAGAAAAGCAGCCTTAAGAACAATCGCGGCGTTTACTTCATCCGTGAACCCGACGGTTTGTATGTGGGGCAATCGGAAGAATTCGAGGTTCGATGGACTGGTCACACGAGTGGAAGAAAGATCGAATGGTGGATGTTCATCGCTCCGCAAGACCTTGATGGAGCTTTTACTTTGGACGCACTAAATGTAACCGAGGCATTGTTGATTTCCTTCTGGAACGAAATTTGTCATGTGACTAACGACCAGCGGGGCAAAGACAAAAAGCCCGCGTTTGTTCATCTTCAGCAGGGGATACTTCTCGCAGAGGCAGCTTCGGCAGCACTTTTGTGGTTTATTCGGGAGAGGAAAGGCAAAGAATTCGGATTCGCTTCTTGGTCTTTGCCTTTCAAGGAATGCCGAGCAAATCACTGGCCGAAATGTTACGTAGAATTGCGTTCTAGTTAAATCATCAGCGAGTTGTGACTTCCTCTAGTCCGCGCAAAATATGCACCATGCCCTCGGTGTCCAGTCCACAGTATTCTTCCAGATGCTTGCGCACGCGCCGGCGTTCGGCGGCGGTTACTTGTCCGTAGGTCACGCGAAGGAATTCGCGGCTGGCCGTGCTGCCGTCTTGAATCGCCAGATTCTCGTAACCCTTGCCGGTCAGGGCGGGCAGCACGGCCTTCATTGAGGCGCTGCCGCATTGGTCGGGATGGTAGTAGTGGAAGGCGCGGAACGGTTCCCAAAGGTCCACAACGCGGCGCTCCAGCCGGCCAATCCATGCCGCAAACTCCGGGAACGCCTCGGCGCACTCCCGCAGACGGCTTTTCTCAAAGGAGGCGTTGTAAGCCACGATGGAACCTTCCGGCCCGACGGCTTCACGCAGCGCGCGCAGAAACTCCGGTCGCGGGTCAGCCGGCCCGTCCGCCAGAAACATGCGGTGTTCCGGCTCGGCTCCCGCGTCCTGCTGCACATGGAGGGAAAACTGAAACGGGATTTGCTGATAGGGCCGGACGCCCTCGCAAAGCGGAACAGCGGTCGCGAACGTCTCGAAGTCGAGGAAGTGCAACGGATACTTCAGTCGCTTGAGGAAGTTGGCGATGGCCCGCTGATCCACCTGCGCCTGCCCGGTCGTCACCGCGCGATGCTGCACCGTCTGGCTGTCCGACAGTTTCACGCCGTCGGAGATACCGCCAATGTCCAGCACGCCGCGTGTGAACAGCTCGTGGCTCTTCTTTCCGCCCCGGTAGAGCGTAAAGATATTCTGCTTGGGCAGGAACGCCCAACACTGGTCGTGCAACGGACATGGGAACGGATCGTCACACTGCCGCCCGATGGGGATTGGGAGACAGCTTTTCAGTTCTGCGACGCGCCGTAGTTCTCTCGCCCGCGCAGCCACGCCCGGCAGAAGCTCCTTCACCAACGCGGTGACATCGCACTCTTTGAACAACTCCGACGGCATGATGTCCTCGTGCCGGACGTAATCGGAATTGATGAGCAGCAGGAAACAGCGCCGGAGCCGCACGCCTGCGCCGGTCAGGACGTGCCACTGGAAGGCCACATCCTGAAGGTTCACGTCCTTTACCTCCGTGGAACTCTTCACCTCAACCAAGTTCCATTCGTCCTTGCCGACGGGGGAAAGGATGTCTGCGCGCGCCTGACAGCCATCGAAGGTGAACGTCGCTTCAAAGAGCGATCTTCGTGACCGGAGCGCCTCCTCAGAGCGCCCGACTTGGCGAGTGAAAGGCATCCCGACTTCGGCAACGACACATCCATCCGGGTAAAGCGAGCGGGCCAGTTTGCCGACACTTTCGCCTTGCGCGAAAACTGCCTGAGCCTGTTCGTCCGGGGGCGGGATGCTTTCCCGCTGGTTGCTCGAAATCCACAGGAGTTTGTGGCACTGAAGCCCGCAGAGGTAAGCGGACTTGCTCAATGAAACTGTAGCGGCCTTTGGCATTACCCTTCCAAGTGAAGCCTGCTTTACCTCAAAATGACAGCCTGTCCGCTCGCTAGGTTTCACAGCCCCGCCGCAAGCGGTGAAGTTTAGCGTTCGAAGTTGGACGTTGAACGTTGCCACTGCTGTTCCCTACGCTTCCGCCATGCATCAAGCGCAGCAGCACAATGGTTTCGTCCGCGAAGACCCCTGGCGCATCTTCCGCATCATGGCCGAGTTTGTGGACTCCTTCGAGACGCTTTCCCATCTCGGCCCCGCCGTGACCGTCTTCGGCTCCGCCCGCACGAAGCCCTCCGACCGCTACTACAAGGCCACCGTGGAAATCGCGCGCGGTCTTGGCAAACACCACCTCGCCATCATCACCGGCGGCGGCCCCGGCATCATGGAGGCCGCGAACCGCGGCGCGGCGGAGGCGAAGGGCAAGTCCGTGGGACTGAACATCGAGCTGCCCTTTGAACAAAAGGGGAACCGTTACGCGAACGTGCCCATCAACTTCCATTACTTCTTCTCGCGCAAGGTCTGCTTCGTGAAATACAGCATGGGCTTCGTCTTCATGCCCGGCGGGTTCGGCACGCTCGACGAGCTCTTCGAGGTCGTGACGCTCGTGCAGACCGAGCGCATCTCGCGCTTCCCGCTCATCTGCTTCGGCAAGGATTATTGGGGCGGCCTTCTAAAGTGGGCCAGAACCTCCCTCGACAAGGCCGGCTACATCAGCCCCGGCGACCTCGACCTCATCACCGTCACCGACGACCCGGACGAAGTGGTCAAGCTCATCCTCGACTACAAGCGCCGCATCGGCCCTCCGGAGAGCGTCCCGCAGGCGTTCGCCTGAAGCTAAGTTCAAAGTTCAAGGTTCAAGGTTCCAAGTTCGCGTGCGTTCGGCCGCCAACGCACTTTCGCCAACTTTGAACCTTGAACCTTAAACTTTGAACCCTGCCCGTCTCACCCGCCTGCCCAACGGCCTGACCG
Organism: Limisphaerales bacterium; assembly: GCA_041666725.1. Taxonomy (GTDB): domain Bacteria; phylum Verrucomicrobiota; class Verrucomicrobiia; order Limisphaerales; family SXTU01; genus SXTU01. The sequence goes on along the minus strand of JBAYGL010000186.1, from coordinate 1,884 downwards.
TCGCCACCGCCGCGATGCCGCACATGGCCAGCGTGTGCCTGGGCGTGTGGGTGGGCGTGGGCTCGCGCTACGAGACGGCGGCGCAGGGCGGCGCGGCACACTTCATCGAGCACCTGCTCTTCAAGGGCACGCGGCGGCGCGGCGCACGGCAGATTTCCGAGGCGGTCGAAGGCATGGGCGGCTACCTCAACGCCTACACGAGCGAGGACCACACCTGCTTCTACGCGAAGGCCCGTGCCGACCGTTTTCCCACGCTGCTGGACGTGCTCATGGACATGTTCCTCGACTCGCGCTTCGCCCCGGCGGACATCGCGAAGGAGCGCGCGGTCATCAAGGAGGAACGCGCCAGCTACCGCGACCAGCCGCAGCACCTCGTGCAGGAACTGCTCAACGAAACGCTCTGGCCCGGACATCCGCTGGGCCGCGCCATCGAGGGCACGCCGCGCTCGCTGGACGGCTTGAACCGCGCGCGGCTGCTGGAGTTCTTCCGTGCGAACTACGTCGCGGGCAACACGTTCATCGTCGCGGCGGGGAACATCGCACACATGGAGGTCGTGAAAGCCATTGAGCGCTACGCGAAGCGATTCCCCACGGGCCCGCGCCCGTCATGCGAGCCGATTAGTGGGGCAGGCTTCCAGCCTGCCTCTGCGGGCGTCTCGCCCGCATCCCAAAAACCAAAATTCGCGGGCAGGATGCCCGCTGCGGCAGGCGGGACGCCTGCCCCACTATCCGCGCCGCGCGTCCGCTTCCACACCAAGGCCACCGAGCAAACGCAGATCGCGCTCGGCATCCGCACCGTGTCGCGGCACGACGGGCGGCGCTTCGCCCTGCGCGTGCTCAACGCGCTGCTGGGCGAGTGCATGAGTTCGCGCCTGTTCCAGAGCCTGCGCGAGGATCGTGGCATCGCCTACGATGTGAGCAGCTCGGTGAGCTTCTTCGCCGACTGCGGTGACCTGTCCATCTACGCCGGGGTGGAGCACGACCAGTTGGCGAAGGTGCTCCGCCTGATCGCCGCCGAGCTGCGCCAGCTCACCGCGAAGGCTCCTTCCGCCACTGAAGTCCGTCGTGCGCGCGACTACGTGATCGGCCAGTTCGACCTCGCGCTTGAGGGCACCGAGCCGCACATGACGTGGCTGGGCGAACGGCTCATCGGCCACGGCCAGATCATCCCGGCCACGCTCACCCGCGAGCATCTCGCGGCGGTCACGCCCGCGCAAATCCGCGCCGTGGCCCGCGACTGTTTTCAGCCCGGGCGGCTCAACCTCGCGCTCGTCAGCCCGCTGAAAACCGCCGCGCATCTGGCTCCGTTGCTGGGGCCTGTTTGAAACAGGATTCACCCGGTTTTCAGGCGGGCTCTCAACCGGAACGGTGCAGTTGGAAAGTGGAGTGCGCCGAACTGCAGCCCGGCGCGGACCTCTGCACGCTGTTGCTTCATCTCAACCTACGGTGGCTGGGCTCTTTGAACGGGTGGAAAAGTTCCGGGGTGCGTGCCGAACAAGTGGCTGGTGTTGGTGAGGCTCTTGTGTTAGCTAGGGGATGCTAGGTTTAGACTCAGAAGCGCCGTTTGGACAACCGCAGCTTTTCTTTCACGCATATGCGCTCGACCACGTCATCCCGGAAATTTCTTCCCGCCTGGTTCGCCGCCATCGCCCTGTTGACCTGCGTCGCCCCCGTGCGTGCGGACATCGAGGAAGTCTGGCGTCAGCGCGCCGACGCCGGCGGACTCGCCGTGCCGGACGGCACGAACGCCGTGTTCGTCGCCTACACGGTGGACTTCGCTGACGGCGCGCAGGCGACGACGGTGACGCGCGAGATCGGCGGGGTGACCCTGACGAACAACAACGGCCGGCGCGGCTTCTACCTTGCGCGCTACAACGGCGCGGG